>CAURWS010000354.1:0-4966 GCA_963528485.1 uncultured Pseudomonas sp.
CCGGTCGGGGACGCGTTACAAATGCGTGGGGCGCTTAACGAGGCCCCTATCGTCGAAAAAGCCTCGGCTAGCAATCTGTTGTTCACTGCGGCAGACGTAGCGAACACCTACACGATCACAGGCAACACTGATATCGCAAACCTCGGTAACTGTCCGGTGGGCGTCAAACGGGAGCTTATTTTCGAAGGCGTCCTGACTCTGACCACGGCGGGTCAGGTTACATTGCTTGGGGCGGGCAGTATAACCACGGCGGCTGGGGATGTAGCTGAATTCGTTTCTACAGCTGTCGGGTTCTGGAAATGCGTTAAGTACACCCGCCGCGGCGGTACCGCCTTGGTGGCGAGCCCGGATAACACCAAGCTGCCTTTGGCTGGTGGTCAGATGACCGGGCCGCTAAACGAAGCCTACGGCGTAGCGTCCATTAACGCGTCCAATGTTTTGGTTTTCGCAAATGGAAACTCGGCGTTTGTGTCTGGCAATTCAGGTCAGCAAATCGTTGGTGTTTCCGACAGTAGCGTGGCTGTCGCCGGGGCTGAGCGTCGGGTTACTTTCGTCAACCCCGGAATAGTATTGGTTCACAGCAACAGTTTTGTTTTACCGACGCAAGCCAATATAACCGTAGCCAACGGCGACAGTATTATCCTGCAAGCTGACGCGGCAAACGCGTGGCGAGTTATTTCTTACCAAAGGATCGACGGCAAGGCCTTGGTGGCGACCGCATCTCCGGACAACACCAAGCTTCCACTTGATGGAACCGGGAAAATGACCGGGCCTGTCGAGGAAGCCGCCAACTCGGCCCAAACGATAGACGCCAGCGGTAACGTCGACGTCTCGTTAGCGAACACAATAAACGTCACAAACAATGGCAACGTCAACAACTTGGTTGGCGGCTCCGTTGGGTCTATACGTCGTCTCTATATCAGCGGGAGCGCAACCACCCTTAAACACGGGACGGGCAATTTGCGCTTGCTTCGTGCTGCCGATATTGCCTGCGCAACTAACGATTGGGTAACTTTCGAAAAGCAGCCAGACAATACATGGTGGGTGGTCGACTATCAACGGTATGACGGCACCGCGCTGGCTTCGTCCAGCACTGGGCCGACCAACACCGACGGGCTCCCGGAAGGCACGACTAACCTGTACTTTACCGGCGCTCGGGTGCTGGCAACGGTACTCAGCGGGCTGTCATTGCTGACGGGCTCGGCGGTTACGTCGGCTGACTCGATTCTGGTGGCGATCGGCAAGCTTCAAGCTCAGAACACGGCTCAGGACACCGCGATCGGCGGAAAAGAACCAATGATTTCGGGCACCAACGCGGCGCAGTACTGGAACGGCGCCAAGGCGTTTGTGGACTTCGCGACATCTGTGCGCGCCGCCGTGCTAACCGGACTCTCGCTAGCAACCGGCACCCCTGTAGTAGCGACTGATACGGCGTTGGCCGCATTCGGCAAACTCCAGGCCCAGATAACCGCTTTGGGTGGCGCATTCCGCGTCGAGAACGTCGCTGCCACAGCTGTCGGTCAGACCTCATTTTCCATACCGAACGGCTACACGGCTGGCGCGGTCATGGTTTTTTTCAAGGGCGTGCTACAAGCGCCGGCAGACTACACAGCAACCGATGGAGTTAACGTGGTTTTGTCGGTAGGCGCCGACGCCGTTGGGGACATTCTCTCGGTCGGGATTGTAGGTGCTGTTCGCGCCCAGGACGATGCCCTGCTGCAATACACAGTTGCTGGACTACCATCCGCCTCCGCCAACACGGCGAAAATACGCTACTGCACGAACATGGCCGGAGGGGCAGGGCCTGTATTCAGCAACGGCACCAACTGGCTCCGCGTAGCCGACAACACGGTGGTGACAACGTAATGGCCTACAACGTCAACGATGCGAACATTCGCGGGCTCAAACTCAGCGTAGCCGGCGATGGCGTGACTGTTAGCTTGTCGCCAGGCTACGCCTACATCCCGAATCAGGGCCGCGCGCTTTCGCAGGCCGATATGTCGGTGGTGGTGAGTGGAGTGGCTAGCGCTTGGCGGCACTTCTACCTCGCGAACGACGATGGAGTTCTGAAGTTCGAGTACTCGGCGACTGCCCCTGCCGATCCGTACCAAGGCACGGCCCGCACCAAGTCCAACGACCCCACACGCCGCTACCTTGGGTCGCTGTACTTCAACGCCAGCGGCGTGACTCTCGCATTCCTGCACAGCCAGGTGGGCGATCGAGCAAACCGCATCAGCTTCGTACCGCCCGGTGGCGCCGCAATCGCGCAATCGCGCCTGCTCAATATCGCAACCGGCACGACCCCTACAGTCGTTGACGCATCTGCCGTTGTACCGATGACCTGCCGCCTCATGTACACGCTGATCAACAACACATCGACCAGTGATGCCTACATCGGCACGCCCGACAACGGAACGCTATCGGCCACGAATTACCTGCTTTTCGTGAAAGCGAATCAGGCCGGGCAGTTCGACGTCGAGGTCAACGGCAATCAGCTGCTCAACTACTTCCTCAACGGCGTTATCACGCTCGGCGGCCTGACCATTCAGGTTCGCGGCTATCTTTTCGACAGGTGATTCATGACGGCTAACAGAGACCTCGGGAAGCTTGTTCCACTCCCTACCGTAGCGGGCCAGTTCATCTGGAACCAAGCCACCAATAGCTGGCAGCAAGTGACGAAGGCCATGGTCGGGCTTGGGAGTGTCGACAACACTGCAGACAGCGCCAAGCCGGTGAGTGGTCCGCAGCAGACGGCGCTTGATTTCAAAGCAAACATTGATCGGCCAACGCTGCTTGGCCCTGTGACGATCAACCCGTTTGATGCAGCTTCAGTAAGCGCCACGCTATCCGTAAACCGAGATTTGACAAACTCGGTGGCGATAAACATTCCCCAAGCACTTAGCTTACAATTTACCGACAAGTCGGCGGCATCTCGCCTGAGCGCTCAGGTCTTTCGGTTTACCTATACTCGAGATGCAGCCGCCACTGGATCACCTTCGTCTTTCGATGCGATGTCTGTATTCACCCCAGTGATAAATGTAAATACGCCATTTTCCGTCAGGGGCTTCGTGATGGAGGGGCCTGCTGTTGCATCCGGAGTCACGCTTCAGTCATGGATTGCAATGCGATTACAGGCCCCCTCAGGGGCGGGCGCCACCACAAATAAGATTGCGCTTATGGTTGATCCGGGCGCTGGCAACGTACTGGTGGGCAGCACAAGCGATAACGGGAAGGACATCCTCCAGGCCTATGGCCCATTTTCCGCTACAGGACCAGTGAAGATCGGCGCGTATACGCTGACCACACTGCCATCTGCATCGCTTTACAGCGGATATTTGATTGATGTCACCAACGCCACTGGCGGCCCGAAAACTTGCCGCTCAAACGGCACCGTCTGGCAAATCCTCAACACCACAACCACAGTGAGCTGATCTGATGCCCGTATACAACGAAGAGACGTTCAACTACGAAATTCTGCTGCGCTTCGGCGACACCGGCCCCAACAAAGGCCAGTTGAGCGGCGCATCGCGCACCACCATCACCCAAACCACCAAAGATGGCGTGCCGATTGCCACGAACATCAATCCTCCTGAGCAGCTGGCGCTGATCGCGGGTCAAGAGGGCGAGATGCTGGCTGACGTGCTTGGTGAGGTGAACGCCGCGACCATCATCCAGAACCAGACGCTGTCCACCGCCCTGTCCGCCGAGCAGGGCAAGAATGAAACCCTGAGCCAAGGCCTGTCCGAGTCGCAGGCGAGCGTTCAGAGCCTCACCGAAGATCTTGCAGCCGCCAATGCAGAAATCGAGCGACTCAAGGCGCTAATCCCGGGTGTCACATTGACCTCTGACGGTGTGGTGGAAAACAGCATCGGCACCGTTTAACCGCTGGACGCCAGCAACCAGTCACAGAGCCTGCTCATGAGCGGGCTTTTTTACGTCTGGAGAAAAGTGATGACCGGATTCGATCTGGCATTTGAAAGAGTGGTGGGTCATGAGGGCGGATTCGCCGCCGACCCGAAAGATCGCGGCAACTGGACTACCGGCGTCATCGGACAGGGCCAGTGCAACGGCACGAAGTTCGGAATCTCGGCGATGAGCTATCCGACCCTCGACATCAAGAATCTGACCATTGAGCAGGCGAAGGCGATCTACAAGCGCGACTTCTGGGATCGCGCCCAGGCTGATCAGTACGACGCCGCCATTGCCTATCAGCTGTTCGACATCGCGGTGAACAACGGCAACGGCAACGCAATCCGCATGCTGCAGCGCGCAGTGAATGTTGCGGATGACGGTCAGATCGGTCCCCGCTCTATTGCGGCAGTGAAGGCCATGACTGTCACCGACGTGATTATGCGCCTGAATGCCGAGCGCCTACTGTTCATCACGAAGCTTTCGACCTGGCCGACCTACGGGAAGGGCTGGACCAACCGCGTGGCGGGCAATCTTCAATTCGGGGCGGTGGACGCATGAACTGGTCAGACATCGGAAACATCGTAGGGCGGGCGGCGCCAATGGTCGGCACGCTGTTGGGCGGACCGGCCGGGGCGGCGGTGGGCGCCCTGGTCGCCAGCGCGTTGAATGTGCCGAACGATCCTGAGTCGGTGAACGCGGTGCTGGCTGGAAACCCCGATGCGTTGGTGCGGGTGCAGGAGCTGCAGACTAACGCCCGGGTCCAGCTCCAGCAGCTGGCCGTGACCGCCGAAAACAACCGCTTGCAGGCCGAGGGTGCCCAGTTCGCCGCCGAGGCCGCCGATCGGGACAGTGCACGGCAGTTGGCAGCCAAGCAACCGAACGACATCATTCGACCCGCTATCACAATCATCCTGCTGGTCGGCGCTCTGTCGATCCTGGTATGCATCTTCACCGGTGTCGGCTTGGAAGCGCTGCAAAACCCAGTCGCCGCCAGTACGATCTCGCTGCTGATCGGCCTGTGGTTCAGTGAGCTCAAGCAAACGCTCGGCTTCTA
>CAURWS010000355.1:0-4961 GCA_963528485.1 uncultured Pseudomonas sp.
TTATGCAATTGCGCGACGGCCGCGAAGACCTTCAGCAGGTTCAGATCGATGTCCATTGGTAAGCCTTGTTAACCCATTCGGTAATCGGGAGGGGAGTTATCGCGACAATGCCCTGCGGTTAACGTGTCAGTCAAATTCACCGACACGAGGTTGCAGATATGAGCATCGACAAAATCATCCTGATCACCGGTGCATCCAGCGGCATCGGCGAAGGCATCGCCAGGGAACTGGGCGCGGCCGGCGCGACCTTGCTGCTGGGGGCGCGCCGCACCGACCGTTTGCAGGCGCTGGTCGAGGAGATCAACGCCGCCGGTGGCAACGCCGAATACCGTCGTCTCGACGTCACCGACAAGACCGATGTGCAAGCCTTCGCCGAGGACGCGCGGCAGCGTTGGGGCAGGGTCGACGTGATCATCAACAACGCCGGGATCATGCCGTTGTCGCCGCTGGCTTCGATGAAAATCGAGGAGTGGGACCGCATGGTCGACGTCAACATCAAGGGCGTACTGCACGGCATCGCGGCGGTATTGCCGGAGTTCACCCAGCGCGGTTCGGGCCACGTCATCAACATCGCCTCCATCGGTGCGCTGGCGGTGTCGCCCACGGCAGCGGTGTATTGTGCGACCAAGTTTGCCGTGCGGGCGATCTCCGACGGCTTGCGCCAAGAGCGCCCGGACATTCGCGTCACCTGCATTCATCCCGGTGTGGTGGAAAGCGAACTGGCCTCGACCATCACCGATGACAGCGCCAAATCAGCCATGGCCACTTACCGCGCGATCGCTCTGAAACCAGACGCCATTGGCCGGGCCGTGCGCTACGCCATCGAGCAGCCAGAGGATGTCGACGTGAACGAAATCGTCGTGCGGCCGACCCGGTCGCCTCACTGACACCTTGTGTGTCCGGCGTTTGCAGCGTCCCCCGCGCCGGGGCCAGCAGCCACTGGCGCAAGACCTCGGCGCAGGCGGGATAGACGATTGCCGGCAGCAAGAAATCGCTGTTCAACGACGCCCATTGGCCTGAACCGTACAACACGCCCAGATCGAAGTCGTTGAGGCTGGCGTCGTCGATTTCGTTGATCGCATGAACATGCACGGCAATCTCGTGGTAGGTGTTGTTGAACTCGGTGGGCTTGGGAAATAGCCAGAGTTGCGCCAGCGCCGCAGGCCATGCCCCTTCAGGCGTTTTCGTTGCCCGGCCGGGTGAACGAATAGCGGTCGATGTCTTGACGCAGTTGCCAGCCCTGTCTCTGCCAGAAGCGGGCGGCGGCGTCGTTGGTCTTGAGCACGTCCAGATGGCATTTGCCGATGCCCAGCGCTTCAAGGCTCGACAAGCAACGCTGCACCAGTTCATTGGCAATGCCTTGGCCCCTGAAATCAGGCAGCACCAGCAAATGTTGCAGGTAACCCCGGCGCCCGTCGTGGCCACACATCACGCACCCGCACAGCCCGGAATCGCTCTCGGCGACGAAGCTCATGCCGGGGTTGCGAGCCAGATAACGCGCGGTGGATTCGCGCGAGTCGGCGTCGCGGATCGAGATACCGGGGGTGTTGCTCATCAGTGCGAGGACGGCATCAAAGTCGTCCAGGGTCATGAGGCGGATGTTGATCATGGCAGGGCTTGTCTGGATGTGAATCGGGCAGGTTAGCAGAGCTTTTTTTGCAGCGGTATGACAGGCGGATGTCACCGGCTGACAGAGCCGCTCTATCAGCTTTTAATGTTCTGGCTATTAGACCTCTTGGCGAACGGAGCTACCCTAGATCTAGCGTCGGCACATGCCGTCCGGTTCAAACCTGATTAGGCGATAACAATAGGCACCCTGTGCTACGAGTTCACTCATCTGAGCCGCACACCCAAAGAGGGCCCGCGGGGAGGATGATTCCGATTAAAGGTAGATCTAAATATGGCAACCGAATCGAAATGCCCGTTCAACCATGCCGCTGGCGGCGGCACCACCAACCGTGACTGGTGGCCCAACCAGCTGAACCTGAAAATCCTCCATCAACACTCCTCACTGTCCGACCCCATGGGCGAAGGCTTTGACTACGCCAAAGAGTTCAAGAGCCTGGACTTTGACGCGGTCAAAAGAGACCTGCTGGCCGTCATGACCCACTCCCAGGACTGGTGGCCAGCGGACTTCGGTCACTACGGCCCTTTGTTCGTGCGCATGGCCTGGCACAGTGCCGGGACCTACCGCACCGGCGACGGGCGCGGCGGTGCGGGGGCAGGCCAGCAGCGGTTTGCGCCGCTCAACAGCTGGCCCGACAACGTCAGCCTCGACAAGGCCCGGCGCCTGATCTGGCCGGTCAAACAGAAGTACGGCCGCAAGATTTCCTGGGCCGACCTGATCGTCCTCACCGGCAACGTCGCGCTGGAATCCATGGGCTTCAAGACCTTCGGTTTCTCGGGCGGACGCCCGGATGTCTGGGAGCCTGACGAAGACGTGTACTGGGGTTCTGAAACCACCTGGCTGGGTGGCGAAGAACGCTACGGCGCCCACAAGGCCATGGAACAGCCCGGCCAGGGGGATCTGGTCGCAGAGCCTGCCAAGCACGGCGAAGAGCACAGCCGCACCGATGGCGAGCGCAATCTTGAAAACCCGCTGGCCGCCGTACAGATGGGCCTGATCTACGTGAACCCTGAAGGGCCCGACGGGCATCCCGATCCCAAGGCGTCGGCCATCGATATTCGCGAAACCTTCGGCCGCATGGCCATGAACGATGAAGAAACCGTCGCCCTGATCGCCGGCGGCCACGCCTTCGGCAAGACCCACGGCGCAGGCCCTGCGGACAACGTCGGACCGGAACCGGAAGCGGCCGGGCTGGAGGAACAGGGCCTGGGCTGGCGC
This sequence comes from uncultured Pseudomonas sp., assembly GCA_963528485.1. Taxonomy (GTDB): domain Bacteria; phylum Pseudomonadota; class Gammaproteobacteria; order Pseudomonadales; family Pseudomonadaceae; genus Aquipseudomonas. The sequence continues at coordinate 2,846 of CAURWS010000355.1, forward strand.
AACAAGTTCGGCACCGGCAAAGGCGGCGTCACCATCACCAGCGGCCTGGAGGTGACCTGGACCTCGACCCCGACGAAGTGGAGCAACGAGTACCTGGAAAACCTGTTCAACTTCGAGTGGGAGCTGACCAAAAGCCCGGCCGGGGCCCATCAGTGGAAGCCAAAAGGCGGCGCAGGGGCGAACACCATTCCCCACGCCCATGACGCCAGCAAGCGTCAGGAACCGCGCATGCTCACTTCGGACCTGGCCCTGCGATTCGACCCCGCGTACGAGCAAATCTCCCGCCGCTTCAAGGACAACCCCGATCAACTCGCCGATGCCTTCGCCCGCGCCTGGTTCAAACTGACCCACCGCGACATGGGGCCATTGTCCCGCTATCTGGGCCCGGAAACCCCCAGCGAAGAGCTGCTCTGGCAGGACCCGCTGCCCGACGCCCAAGGCCCGGCGCTGGATGACAGCGATGTCGCCGCGCTGAAAACCAAGGTGCTCGAATCGGGGCTCAGCGTCTCGCAACTGGTCTCTACTGCCTGGGCCGCCGCCTCGACCTTTCGCGGCTCCGACAAGCGCGGCGGTGCCAATGGTGGGCGTCTGCGTCTGGCGCCGCAGAAGGATTGGGCCGCCAACCAGCCGCAGGAACTGGCGAAGGTCCTGCAGACCCTCGAAGGCATTCAAGGCCAGTTCAATGGCGGGCAGGGCAAGAAGGTGTCGCTGGCCGACTTGATCGTCATCGCCGGTAACGCAGGCGTCGAGAAGGCCGCCAAAGACGCCGGGCAAACCGTCACCGTGTCGTTCGCACCGGGCCGGGTGGATGCCTCGCAGGAGCAGACCGACGTCGAGTCGTTCGGTTTCCTTGAGCCCATCGCCGATGGCTTCCGCAATTACCTCAAAGGCCAGTACAAGGTGTCCGCCGAAAAACTGCTGGTGGACAAGGCGCAGTTGCTCACCCTCACAGCACCGGAAATGAGCGTGCTGCTGGGCGGCTTGCGGGTGTTGGGCACTAACGTCGGGCAGAGCAAGCATGGGGTGTTCACCACGCGGCCAGGGGTGTTGACCAACGATTTCTTCAAGACGCTGCTGGACATGAGCGTTGAGTGGAAGCCCACCTCAGGCAGCAACGACACCTTCGAAGCCCGCGACCGCAAGACCGGCGACGTCAAGTGGACGGGCACGCGGGTGGATCTGGTGTTCGGCTCCCATGCGCAACTTCGGGCCATTGCCGAGGTGTATGGCAGCGATGATGCCCATGGGAAGTTCGTCAAAGACTTCGTCGCGGCCTGGACGAAGGTAATGAATCTGGACCGCTTCGATCTGGTCTGATCGGTGTTTTAGCGTCCCGCAACACAACAACGCCTCCTTAGGGAGGCGTTGTTGTATCTGTTGGATTCCCGCCGGGAATAGGCCCATAAAAAAGCTGAATTTCCTTTGTGCCGGGCATTCTCGTAGCGTGGCGTTTCCCCACGACGAATATGGAGATCGCCCCTGTGAACGCTGCCCGCTTGCGCCTGTATGTCGACGCACAATTCACCAGCCCTTACGCCATGTCGGTCTTCGTCGCGTTGCGCGAGAAGGGCGTCGACTTCGAGCTGATCGCGGTGGACCTGGATGCCCGGGAACACTCCACGCCTGACTACGCCAACCTGTCCCTGACCCAGCGAGTGCCGACGCTTGAGGTTGGGGATTTTGCCCTGTCGGAATCGTCGGCGATTACCGAATACCTGGAGGAGCGTTTTCCTCAGGCGCCAATCTACCCCCAAGACCTCCAGCAGCGAGCCCGCGCACGGCAGGTGCAGGCGTGGCTGCGCAGTGATCTGATGGCGGTGCGGCACGAGCGTTCGACGCTGGTGGTGTTCTAGGGGCAGAAGGCCGGGCCGCTGACGCCGGTGGGCACCGCTGCCGTGGCCAAGCTGGTCAGTGCGGCTCAGGCGTTGCTGGCCGATGGTCGCGAGTATCTGTTGGGTCAGTGGTCGATTGCCGACGTGGATCTGGCGCTGATGCTCAACCGGCTGATTCTCAACGGCGACGAAATCCCCGCAGTGCTGGTGCAATACGCCCAACGCCAGTGGCAACGGCCCAGCGTGCAGGCGTGGGTTAACCTGCAGCGGCCGCCGCTGTAACC
>CAURWS010000356.1:0-4950 GCA_963528485.1 uncultured Pseudomonas sp.
GCACTGACCACGAATTCGAAGCCCCTGCGGTCGGACAGGCGCGAAAAGCCGTCGTTGACCTCGATGGATAGGCCGGGAACCTTCTCGGTCATCATGATCGCGTCGAGGTTCGAGTGAAAAGCCAGTACGCCGATCATTGAGCGTCCCATTCAGGCGTCTGTCGCCTGTGCATCGAGCAACGCCATGAAGGCCCGGGCGGCGTTCGACAGCGTGCGTTCCGTGTGAACAATGTAGCCTAGCTGGCGCCGTAGCTGTATGCCGGGAAGCGGAATACGCGCCACTTGTTCATCAAGCATGGTCCTGGGCAGCACACTCCAGGCCAGACCGATAGACACCATCATCTTGATCGTCTCCATATAGTTGGTGCTCATGGCGATGTTCGGCTTGAGGCCCTGAGCCTCGCAGAGCCCGCTGACGATGTGGTGAGTGAAGGTGTTGCCGCCGGGAAACACCGCCGGATAGCTCGCGATATCGGCCAGGCTGACGTTCGGCGTGTTGGCCAGCGGGTGTTCCGGGGCTGCGACGAAATCCAGCGGGTCGTCCCACACCGGCACCGCTTTGATCAGCGAGTGGGGTTCCGGAGCGAGGGTGATCACCGCGAGTTCGGCGCGGCCGTGAAGGATTTCCTCGTACGCCACCTCCGAGTCGAGAAATTCGATGTCCAGCGCGACATCCGGATAGGTGCGGGTGAAGGCCCTTAACAAAGAGGGCAGGCGATGCAGGCCGATGTGGTGGCTGGTCGCCAGGCTCAGCCGACCGGTCACTTCACCGGTGAGGTTGGTCAGCGCTCTGCGGGTGTCGTCCAGCACGTTGAGGATCTGGTAGGCACGCGGCAAAAGGGCGCGGCCGGCCTCGGTCAGACTGACTTCCCGACCCAGACGATCGAACAGGCGTACATTGAGCTGTGACTCCAGCCCCGCAATGCGCTTGCTGATGGCCGGTTGGGTCAGGTGCAGGCGTTCGCCCGCGGCCGAGAAGCTGCCTGTCTCGGCGATGGCAATAAAGGCATTGAGGTTGGCCAGATCCATCTCAGATTCCTATTGGTTATCCAAAGCATGAAAAATATGAATTTGAGTTATTTAAGCATATTCCATAGCATCTCCCCCACAAGCCAAGGGGTTTTTACGATATCGCCGTGATGTCGAAACCCAGGGCATAGAAACAAGCTGATGAGGAAAACGTCTGATGGCCGGCAAAACGCTCTATGACAAGCTCTGGGATTCGCATTTGGTCAAACAGCGCGACGATGGTTCGGCGCTGATCTACATCGACCGCCACATCATCCACGAAGTGACTTCGCCGCAAGCGTTCGAAGGCCTGCGTCTGGCGGGCCGCAAGCCATGGCGCATCGACGCCAACATCGCGACCCCGGACCACAACGTGCCGACCACCCCTGAGCGCAAGGGCGGCATCGAGGCCATCGCCGACCAGGTGTCGCGCCTGCAGGTGCAGACCCTGGACGACAACTGCGACGAATACGGCATCACCGAATTCAAGATGAACGACTCCCGTCAGGGCATCGTCCACGTGATCGGCCCGGAGCAGGGCGCCACCTTGCCAGGCATGACCGTGGTCTGCGGCGACTCCCACACCTCGACCCACGGCGCGTTCGGCGCACTGGCTCACGGTATCGGCACCTCCGAGGTCGAGCACGTGCTCGCCACTCAATGCCTGGTCGCCAAGAAAATGAAAAACATGCAGGTGAAAGTCGAAGGCAAGCTGCCGTTCGGCGTCACCGCCAAGGACATCGTCCTGGCCATCATCGGCAAGATCGGCACCGCCGGCGGTAACGGCCATGCCATCGAATTCGCCGGCAGCGCGATTCGCGACCTGTCCGTCGAAGGCCGCATGACCATCTGCAACATGTCCATCGAGGCTGGCGCGCGCGTTGGCTTGGTGGCCACAGACGAAAAGACCATTGCCTACGTCAAGGGGCGTCCATTCGCACCGACGGCCGAGCAGTGGGATGCCGCCGTCGAGGCCTGGAAGGATCTGGTTTCCGACGACGACGCGGTGTTCGACACCGTGGTCGAGCTGGACGCTGCGCAGATCAAGCCGCAAGTCAGCTGGGGCACTTCCCCGGAAATGGTCCTCGCCGTGGATCAGAACGTTCCGGACCCGGCGCAGGAAACCGATCTGGTCAAGCGTGGCTCCATCGAGCGCGCACTGAAGTACATGGGCCTGAAAGCCAATCAGGCGATCACCGACATTCAGCTCGATCGCGTGTTCATCGGTTCGTGCACCAACTCGCGGATCGAAGACCTGCGCGCTGCGGCAGACATTGCCAAAGGCCGCAAAGTGGCGTCGACCATCAAGCAGGCGATCGTTGTGCCAGGCTCGGGTCTGGTCAAGGCGCAGGCCGAGAAAGAAGGGCTGGACAAGGTCTTCATCGAGGCCGGTTTCGAATGGCGTGAGCCAGGTTGCTCCATGTGTCTGGCGATGAACCCGGACCGCCTGGAAAGTGGCGAGCATTGCGCGTCCACCTCCAACCGCAACTTCGAAGGCCGTCAGGGTGCCGGTGGTCGTACCCACCTGGTGAGCCCGGCGATGGCAGCGGCGGCGGCGGTCAATGGCCGTTTCGTCGATGTTCGCACCATGAGCCAGCACTAAGGAGCCCAGCATGAAGCCTTTTACTCAACACACCGGTTTGGTCGCTCCGCTGGATCGTGCCAACGTCGACACCGACCAGATCATTCCAAAGCAGTTCTTGAAGTCGATCCGCCGCACCGGTTTCGGCCCTAACCTGTTCGACGAATGGCGTTACCTGGATGTGGGTCAGCCGTACCAGGACAACTCCAAGCGTCCGCTGAACCCTGACTTCGTGCTCAACCACGAACGTTACCAAGGCGCGAGCGTTTTGCTGGCCCGTGAGAACTTCGGCTGCGGTTCGAGCCGCGAGCACGCGCCATGGGCGCTGGAAGAATACGGTTTCCGCAGCATCATCGCGCCGAGCTACGCCGACATCTTCTTCAACAACAGCTTCAAGAACGGCCTGTTGCCGATCATCCTGAGCGAAAGCGAAGTCGACGAGCTGTTCAAGGCCGTGGAAGCCAAGCCGGGCTACCAGCTGAAAGTGGACCTCGAAGCGCAGACGGTCCTCGCCGAAGATGGCAAGGTCTACCACTTCGAGATCGACGCATTCCGCAAGCACTGCCTGCTGAACGGTCTGGACGACATCGGCCTGACCTTGGTGGATGGCGATGCGATTGCGGCTTTCGAGAGCAGGCACCGCGCTTCGCAGCCGTGGCTCTTCCGGTAGAAGCCGCTACAAGTTTTCAGCCACAAGCGGCAAGTTGGAACGCGGCGCGGCTTCTTCTTGCAGCTTGCCGCTTGAAACTTGCAGCTCCCGAGTCGGCCTCGCTCCAGAGGCCGACCGCCATTTTGAAACGAGGACGTTATGAGCAAGCAGATTCTGATTCTCCCAGGTGACGGTATTGGTCCGGAAATCATGACCGAAGCGGTCAAGGTGCTGGAGCTGGCCAACCAGAAGTATCAGCTGGGTTTCGAACTGAGCCACGACGTCATCGGTGGCGCGGCGATCGACAAGCACGGCGTGCCACTGGCCGACGAAACGCTGGATCGCGCACGTGCTGCCGACGCTGTGCTGCTGGGCGCTGTGGGCGGCCCTAAATGGGACGCCATCGAGCGCGACATCCGCCCTGAGCGCGGCTTGCTGAAAATCCGTTCGCAACTGGGCCTGTTCGCCAACCTGCGCCCGGCCATTCTCTACCCGCAACTGGCCGATGCCTCCAGCCTCAAGCCTGAAATCGTTGCCGGCCTGGACATCCTCATCGTTCGCGAGCTGACCGGCGGTATCTATTTCGGCGCGCCGCGCGGCACCCGCGAGCTGGAAAACGGCGAGCGTCAGTCTTACGATACGCTGCCGTACAGCGAGAGCGAGATCCGTCGCATCGCCCGTGTGGGCTTCGACATGGCCCGCGTGCGTGGCAAGAAGCTGTGCTCGGTGGACAAGGCCAACGTGTTGGCATCCAGCCAGCTGTGGCGTGAAGTGGTCGAGCAGGTGGCCAAGGATTACCCGGACGTCGAGCTGAGCCACATGTACGTGGACAATGCCGCGATGCAACTGGTCCGCGCGCCGAAGCAGTTCGACGTGATGGTCACCGACAACATGTTCGGCGACATCCTCTCCGACGAAGCGTCGATGCTCACCGGTTCCATCGGCATGCTGCCGTCGGCGTCGCTGGATTCGAATAACAAGGGCATGTACGAGCCTTGCCACGGTTCGGCGCCGGACATCGCGGGCAAAGGCGTTGCCAACCCGCTGGCGACCATCCTGTCGGTGTCGATGATGCTGCGTTACAGCTTCAATCAGCACACCGCAGCCGACGCCATCGAGAAAGCCGTGAGCCTGGTTCTGGACCAGGGCCTGCGCACCGGTGACATCTGGTCGGAAGGTAATGCCAAAGTCGGTACGCAAGAAATGGGCGACGCCGTAGTCGCCGCGCTGCGCAATCTGTAATATCTCGGGCCCACTGCTGCAATGTCGAGCCTCGCGCTCTGTGCAAGAAGGGGCCCCACTTTTAATTAAGGTGTAGTTGCGATGAAACGTGTAGGTCTGGTCGGTTGGCGCGGTATGGTTGGTTCCGTGCTCATGCAGCGCATGCTGGAAGAGCAGGATTTCGATCTCATTGAGCCGGTATTTTTCACCACCTCCAACGTCGGCGGCCAAGGCCCGTCGGTGGGCAAGGACATTGCGCCGTTGAAAGATGCCTACAGCATCGACGAGCTCAAGACCCTTGACGTGGTACTGACCTGCCAGGGCGGCGACTACACCAACGAGGTGTTCCCCAAGCTGCGTGAGGCGGGCTGGCAGGGCTACTGGATCGACGCGGCCTCGTCCCTGCGCATGCAGGACGACGCGGTCATCATCCTGGACCCGGTCAACCGCAAGGTCATCGACCAGCAGCTGGACACCGGCACCAAGAACTT
>CAURWS010000357.1:0-4943 GCA_963528485.1 uncultured Pseudomonas sp.
ACGACCTTGCCAAGGTCGGGGTCGCGAGTTCGAGTCTCGTTTCCCGCTCCAAATCAAGATTCACAGAGTTCCATGGAAGTCTGTAAGTCATCGAAAAAGACGCTTAGGCGTCTTTTTTCGTTTCTGTCATAGCCATCAGCATCCACAGGTTGTCATCGCCAGGGGCAGTCATGCCCTGGTCGACCTCCAAGCCGTTACTGCTATTTCTGCCAGTATCCACCTCAGATTGTTCGTCGTACCGTTTCCGTGCAGTCGTTGGCAGGAACGGATTCTGCGTGCATGGAGGTTGGCCAAATGGACTTGATCGCTGATTCGTTCGGGAGCAATGAACACACGCTCATCGACATGGCGCTGATGATGGAGAGGATCGCTGTTCAGCGGCCCTACTTTGCATTCGAGAGGCTTTACCAAATGCCATCTGACGACTGGGATATCTGGGGCGACTTCATGCCCGAGCAGCCGCTGGGGCATGAGGTAGGGCCACTCGCCATTGCCGAGGCAGGCAGGCACCTGGCTATTTTGGGCTCATGCGCTGCAGCGCTCTCGCAGCCGGCCGAGAAGCGTACTTATTACCTTGCGATCCACGCCATCTGGTCATCGGCAGCCTGTTCAGTAACAGCGCTTCAGAGGCCGATGCTGAGTGCCCGCGCGCAAATCGTTGATTGCTCGAAAAAGAGAGTCAAAGCCCACACTGAGTTGCTGCTGGATGGGGCAATCGTTGGTGCGCTTCAGGTGGAGTATCAGGTTCTGTCAGAGAAGCTCTTCGAGGCTTTGTTCGGCAGGTTTAGGCAGGAAGAGAGCACACAAGTGGTCGATTCGCCTTATAAAAAGGCGCTCGAACTAAGACCGTCTTCCATTAAACGCCATGCAGCCAAAGCGCAATGTGTCGAGCAAGCAGAGGCTCACTGCGCAGGTCACTTTCCCCACTATCCCATGTGGCCCGTGGCCGTGGTGGTGTACGGTTTGACTCGAATGTTGTCGTTCTTGCTGGAGAAACGACTGAAACGACCGTTCCTTTTCGCGGGACTGCAAGCAGAGGTCCATGCGCTTCAACTGGTGAGTGCCCATGAACCGCTCACGTTCTACGCTGGCGTCAAATCGATGTCTCGCAACGGTCGTCTGTGCCGGATGAGATGCGTCGCCTCCTTGGGTGAGAAAACGGTCGCAGTATTGAAAATAACGTTAGCCATCGAAGCATTCGACGAATCTGACAGCCCGTTGGGGCGACGCAACGTTCGCGAAGGACGTAAAAAGGGCGAGTAATCCATGCTTCCGGCCACTTGGGTTTTGCATGAAGTAACGCCCCGAGGCCTGACACAGCGGTCAGGCCTCGGGCGTCGCACCTAGGCTTTGAGCAACTCCAGCAGCGCATCGGCATCCAGCTTCGCGCTGATCTCCCCGCCATCGAGCAGGCTATCGGCCAGATCGCGCTTGCGCCCATGCAGCCCCACGATCTGTTCCTCGATGCTGTTTTCGGTCACCAGTCGGTAAATCGTCACCGGCCGTTGCTGACCCATGCGGTGGGCGCGGTCGCTGGCCTGATCTTCAACCGCTGGGTTCCACCATGGGTCTAGGTGGATCACGTAATCCGCAGCCGTCAGATTCAGGCCACTGCCACCGGCCTTGAGGCTGATCAGAAAGATTTCGCCCACACCCGTTTGAAAGGCATTGACCCTATTTTGCCGTTCTTTGGCAGGGGTGGCGCCATCAAGGTACTGATAGGCGATACCTTGCTGATCGAGCCAGGCGCGAACGATGCTCAGGTGGTCGACAAACTGGCTGAATACCAGCGCCTTGTGGCGGTTTTCCAGCAGCTCCTCGACGATTTCCTTGAAGGCCTCAAGCTTGCTGCTCTGCAGAGTGGAGCCCGGTAGCACCAGTGAGGGGTGGCAGCAGAAGCGGCGCAGACGAGTGATTTGCGCCAGCACCTGCATGGATTTGCCGGCCTTCGGGTCGAGTCGTGTCAGCGTATCGACCGCTTGTCGACGCAGCGCTTCGTATTGATGCGCTTGCTCGTCGGACAACGGCACCTTATAGGTGATCTCGGTGCGCGCGGGCAACTCTTCAAGCACCTGGCTTTTCAGACGGCGCAGGATGAAGGGCTGGATCAGCGCCTTGAGCGCCCGACGCGCCGCGACGTCGCCTTGTTCGATGGGCGTCGCGAAGCGGGCAGCAAAGCTTTCCTGACTGCCGAGCAGGCCCGGATTGATGAAGCGGAACAGGTTCCACAGCTCACCCAGATGGTTTTCCAGCGGGGTGCCCGTGGCGACCATACGAAAATCTGCCTGCAACGCCATGACCGATTGCGAGCGCTTGGTCTGGGCGTTCTTGATGGCCTGAGCTTCGTCGAGCACCACGCTGCTCCAGTGATGGGCAGTGAACAGTTCTGCGTCCAGCTGCAACAGGCCGTAGCTGACGAGCACCAGATCCCCTGGCCCCAAGTCATCCAGATTGCGCTGCTGTTGGTACACCCGCACCTTCAGGCTTGGCGAAAAACGCAGGCTTTCCGTCTGCCAGTTGAGCGTGACCGACGTCGGCGCCACGACCAATTGCGGGCCGAGGCTGGCGCGCTGCAACAGCAGGACGAGGGTCTGCACGGTTTTGCCCAACCCCATGTCGTCTGCCAGACAGGCACCGACACCCCAGTGAGCGAGGCGCGAAAGCCAGACAAAGCCGTCGTGCTGGTAGTCGCGCAATTCGGCTTGCAGCGTGCCGGGGACCTGCGGTTGGTAATCGCGCAGCGACTCGAGCCTGTCCAGGTGTGCCTGCCAGTGCGCGTCGGCTTCAAACTGTCCGACTTCCTGGGCCAGACTGGCCAACAGGGGCGAGGTCAGGGGGCTCAGGCGCAGGCCCTGATCGGTGATCCGGTCGGCCAGGTGCGCCAGTTCATCGAGGCGTTTGCGCAGGCTGTCGTCAAGGGCCAGCCAGTCGCGCTCGTTGAGCTTGAGAAAGCGTCCGGGGCTGGCTTGGAGCAATTCCAGCAGTTCCCGCAGCTGCATCACCTTGCCGTCATCGAGGGTGATAGTGCCCTGCACGACGAACCAGTCGCCCTGCTGACGCAAGCCCAGATTGAGCTGTTTGAGGCCGGTCCGCGACTTGATCCGCATCCGCTCGCCCTCGGGCCAGATGCAATGCAATTGCTCGCCGTCGAGTGCGTGCAGTTCGCTGAGCAATTGCAGGGCGTGTTGCGGTTGATCCAGCTGCCATTCCTGGCCGTCGCTGTCGGCGTTGGCCAGGCCGGGGCAGCTTTGCAGCACCTGCTCCAACGCGTGCCGCTCGCCTGCCAGGTCGCGCGAGACCTGCAACGGCTTGCCGTCGCGCTCGCCCAGCAGGTTCTCGGCGCCCTGTCCCGGACGAAACCAGCTGCCTTCGGCCATTGGGCGCACCAGCAGTTGCAAACGCAGGCCTTCGGCGAGCGGCAGCAGGTGGGCGTACAGGCGAGTGTCGGCGGGTTCGCGGTCCAGGTGCCCGGTGAGTTCCGGCATGTCCGAATGGATCGGCAGGAGCGGGGCGATGGCGCCGACGGCTTCGATCAATTGATCCTTGGCCGAGGCAGGCACGATGAGTTCGGGGCCGATGATGTCGGCGATTTTGCGCAATTCGCGGTTGATTGAGTAGATCACCAGACGCGTCGTGGTCTCTTTGTGCACATAGATATCCGCCGCGTCGAGGATGCCTTCGGGTTGCAGTTGCAGGCGAATCAGCCCGTCCCTGGCGTGCAAATGCAGCGATGCCTGCCCCGCCTGCAAGTCGATGCGTACATCGGGGGCGTCGCGCCAGAACAGCGCCGGATGCCCGACCAGTCGCGGCAGCGCGAGAGAGGCGGGCAGTTCGTATTCTGGCGAGCTGTATTGATGGCTGACCTGGATCGCGCTAATGGCCTGGCGATCCTGCTCACAGAGAAAATCCATGACCGCACCATCTTCCACCAGGCGTTTGAGCGCTACGGCGCGACCGCTGCTCCATTGCCCCTTGGCGTTGCGCTTCTGTTCCTTGGGTTCGACTTTTTCCCAGTACTGCTCCAGGGAAATGTTCCACACCAGTCGGGTTTTCTTGTCACTCTCAGCGGGCGTCGTCGAGGTTTTGCCGGGGCGAAGTTGACTCAATGCGCTCAGGGCATGCTCCCACGCTTCCTGACGGCGCAAGAGCGAGACCAGAGGACGCAGCCCCGTGCCCTGATGAAGGTCAGCGAACTGTCGGGGCTTGCCGAATTGCACGGCGATCAACGCGTCGAATTCGGCTGCCAGCCAAAGGTACTGGTCGCGCACCAGCAGGTCGCGATAGTTCTCCAATACGCTGCGCCAAGTGTCCTTGCGTGCGTGGGGGGCATCCAGCCAGTACAGCGCGATGGCGACCAGCAGGCCGTCCAGGCCGTTGAGCCCGCCATGACCGTACGAGGAGGGGACCGATGAGCTTTCTCCGGCAAGCTGTGCCACAAGGTAGGGCAGAACGGCGTAAGCCTCACCAAAGCGCTCCTTGGCCCCCGTCGTGATTGCCTGCTTGAGGGCGGCCCGCTGTTTCGGGTCGTTCTCGGCGATCAGCGCCAGGCAGTAGAAGCCGTTGAGCACGGGCGGCAGGTCGACCTTGCGCTTGCCGGTCAGCTTGCGCATCTGCACCAGCCAGTTGCGAATCAGCGCCAATGTGTCAGCCACCTGACCCCGCAGCATCAGGTGAAAGGTCTGCTGCAGCAGCGCCAGCTCTTCCATTTCGACGTATTCAAGGGTGTCCCAGTCGCCGCGCCACAGCGCCTGTAACGACAGCTCGACAGCCAATGCACGGTTGGGGCGGGTCTCCATTTCGCGCAGGGCCAGCTCATAGGTGTGGCCTGCGGGGCCCAATTGAGCATTGAGCAGGGCGAGATGATCTTCCACCAGCAGCAGGCGCATGTCGGGGTCCAGTCGAGCGAAAACCTCCAGGCCCTCCGCGTCGGCCTGCAATGCGAA
>CAURWS010000358.1:0-4933 GCA_963528485.1 uncultured Pseudomonas sp.
CGGCACGTCCCCACCAGCCTGTTGCCGCCGCCCAAGGGCGAGCCCGCGGTGGATGACGAGCTGCGCGATGTGTTTCTGGAGGAGACCGACGAGGTCCTTGAAGCGCTGCACGAATACCTGCCGCGTTGGGTGAGCGATCCGCAGAACATCTCGGCGCTGAGCGAGATGCGTCGCGCATTCCACACGCTCAAGGGCAGCGGGCGCATGGTGCGCGCGCTGATTCTCGGCGAGCTGGCGTGGGCCGTGGAAAACCTGCTCAACCGGGTGCTGGAGGGCGACGTCGAGCCGGGCGCGCAGGTGCAGCAATTACTCGAAGACATTCAGGCGCTGCTGCCGGATGTGATTCGCGATTTTGCCGAGGACGTTCAGCGCCAGCGCGACGATGTCGACCGGTTGGCGACCCGTGCTCATGCACTGGCCCAGGGTGAAGACAGTGCTGAGTCCCCCATGCCTGCCAGCGCCTCAGAGCCCGAACCTGCCGAGCCAAAATCCGCAGAGCCGAAGCCAGAGGAACATAAAGACGAGGATTTCGACCCGCAGCTGCTGGAGATCTTCCGCCAGGAAGCCCTGACGCATCTGGACACCCTGAATCGCTACCTCGATGCGGTTCAACATCAAGAATCCCCTGCGTTCAGCGATGAATTGCTGCGCGCGCTGCACACCCTTAAGGGCAGTGCCTCCATGGCCGGTGTGCTGCCGATGGCTGAGCTGGCGAGCCCGCTGGATCAGTTGGTGCGCGAGTACAAGACCAACCTGATCGCGGTTGGCGACCCGGAAATCGAGCTGCTGCGTGGGGCCGAGCCGCTGTTTCATCAGGGCCTGGCGCAGCTCAAGGCCGGTCCGCTGATGCCGATCGAAGGCGCCGCGCCGCTGATCAAGGCTGCGCAGGAACGGCTCGACGAGCAACTGGCCGAAGCCCTGAGGGCCGACGGCGACGGCCTGCGCATTCGTCGCAATCCGCAGCTGATCGCCAGCTTCCTGTCCGAGGGCATGGACATCTTGCTGGACGCCGAGACCCTGCTCAATCGCTGGCGCAAACACCCCGGCGAGCGTCAGGAACTCAACGCGCTGCTCGATGAACTGACAATGCTCGGCCAGGGTGCGCACATGGCCGACTTGCACCCGGTGGACGAGCTGTGCGAGGCCTTGCTCGACCTCTATGGCGCTGTAGAGGAAAGCAGCCTGGCGGTCAGCGAGCGGTTTTTCCATGAGGCCGAAGCGGCCCATGAAGCGCTGATCAACATGCTCGATCAAGTTGCCGCCGGCCAGGAAGTCCAGGCGTGCCTCGAGCGCATTCACGCCTTGCGCGAGCTGCTCGATGAGGCACTGGACCCCAACGCCATGGGTGTCATTAAAAGCGATGGCGGCGTGGCCACGAGCGTTACCGAGCTGGCCCAGGCCACCGGACATCTTGAAATCCAGACTGCACAGCCGGAACGGGATGACATCGATCAGGAAATTGTCGACATCTTCCTTGAAGAAGCCGTCGATATCCTCGACAGCGCCGGTCAGGCGTTGCAGCGCTGGCTGGACGATCCGGAAAACCCGCTGCCGCTGTCGTCGCTGCAGCGGGACCTGCACACCCTCAAGGGTGGCGCGCGTATGGCCGAAATCGGCCCGGTGGGTGATCTGGGGCATGAGCTCGAATCGCTGTACGAGGCCCTGATCGACCGACGCTGCAGCTATTCGTCGCCGCTGGCGGCGCTGCTGATGCGCAGTCACGATCAGTTGGCACTGATGCTCGAACAGCTGCAAAAACGCACCGAACTGATCAGCCCTGACGCGCTGGTTGAAGAGATTCGCGAATTTCGTCAGAACAACTGCTACGTGCTGCCTCAGGAAAGCGAGCCGCGCAATGTTGGCTCGATGATTCAGCCGCTGGACGAGCGCGACCCCGAGCTGCTGGAAATCTTCCTCGAAGAAGCCGACGACATCATCGAAAGCTCCAGCGCAGCCCTGGTGCGCTGGCAGGCCGAGCCGCAGAACACGGTTGAAGTGGAAAACCTGCTGCGCGACCTGCACACCCTCAAGGGCGGCGCGCGGATGGTGGAGATCGCGCCGATTGGCGATCTGGCCCATGAGCTGGAGTCGCTGTACGAAGGATTGTCGTCCGGCGCGCTGAAAAACAGCGCGCTGCTCAATGGCCTGCTGCAAAGCGGCCACGACATGCTCGCCGACATGGTTGACGCCGTGCGCGGCTATGAACCACTGCCGAACCCCGCGCTGTTGATCGAGAGCATTGCCCAGTATTCCGCTTCCGGAGCCATCCAAGAGCTGGTCAGCCAGCCCCTTACGGAGCCTGCGCTGGTGCCACCACCGACGCCTGAGCCCGCGCCGGCGATTCCCGAAGCCGACGCCGAGCGTGCCGGGCCGGAAATGGTCAAGGTGCCCGCCGATCAGCTGGAAGATCTGGTCAACCTCGCGGGCGAAACCTCGATCTTCCGCGGCCGTATCGAACAGCAGGTCAGCGACGCGAAAGTCACCCTGGCCGAGATGGAAACCACCATCGAACGGATGCGCGATCAGTTGCGCCGCCTGGACATCGAGACCCAGGGGCGCATTCTCAGCCGCGATCATCAGGCCGATCGCTCGGGCTACGAGGAATTCGACCCGCTGGAAATGGACCGTCATTCGCAGTTGCAGCAGTTGTCACGTGCGCTGTTCGAATCGGCGTCCGACCTGATGGACCTCAAGGAAACCCTCGACACCCGCACCCACGACGCCGCAACCCTGTTGCAGCAACAGGCGCGGGTGAACACCGAGCTTCAGGAAAGCCTCATGCGTACGCGCATGGTACCGTTCGAGCGCATGGTGCCGCGGCTGCGCCGGATCGTGCGGCAGGTGTCCGGCGAGCTGAACAAGAAGGTCAAGTTCGACGTGGTCAACGCCGAGGGCGAAATGGACCGCAACGTGCTTGAACGCATGGTCGCGCCGCTGGAGCACATGCTGCGCAACGCTGTCGACCACGGCCTTGAAACGACCGAAAAGCGTCTGGCCAAAGGCAAATCCGAAACCGGCCACATCACCCTGAGCCTGGCCCATGAAGGCGGCGACATCGTCATTGAAATGAGTGACGACGGCGCGGGTGTCGACTTTGAAGCCGTGCGACGCAAGGCCATCAAGCGCGGCCTGATCGCCCCGGATGCCGAGCTAAGCGAGCACGACACGCTGCAGTTCATCCTGCAGGCGGGCTTCTCGACCGCCGAGACCATCACGCAGATTTCCGGGCGTGGCGTGGGCATGGACGTGGTCCATGCCGAGGTCAAGGAACTGGGCGGCTCGATGGTCATCGACTCGAAATCGGGGCAGGGCGCGCGCTTTCGCATTCGCCTGCCGTTCTCGGTGTCGGTCAACCGTGCGTTGATGGTGCAGTGCGGCGAAGAGCAATACGCCGTGCCGCTGAACAGCGTCGAGGGCATCGTGCGGGTCATGCCCAGCGAGCTTGAGGCGTATTACCAGTCTTCGCCACCGCGTTATCAGTACGGCGAGCGGTCGTACGAGCTGCGCTATCTGGGCGAGCTGCTGAACAACGGCCAGCCACCCAGGCTGATCGGCCAGACTCAACCGCTGCCGGTGTTGTTGGTGCATGTGCACGATCAATGGGTGGCGGTGCAGGTCGACGCGCTGGCGGGTTCCCGGGAGATCGTGGTCAAGAACCTCGGGCCGCAGTTTGCCGGCGTGCAGGGGATTACTGGCGCGACGATTCTGGGCGATGGCAGCGTGGTGCTGATTCTCGATTTGTTCGCCCACATCCGCCGATTGCACGCGCAGATGCTCGCGCTGCATGTCTCGGGGCAGGCGCCGACGCGTTACGTCGAGGCCGAACAGGCGCGGCCGTTGCTGGTGATGGTGGTCGACGATTCGGTCACGGTGCGCAAGGTCACCGGGCGCCTGCTGGAGCGTAACGGTATGAACGTGCTGACCGCCAAGGATGGTGTCGATGCCATGGCATTGCTGCAGGAGCACACGCCGGACGTGATGCTGCTGGACATCGAAATGCCGCGCATGGACGGTTTTGAAGTGGCCAGCAAAGTGCGTGAGGACGAAGCGCTCAAGCACCTGCCGATCATCATGATCACCTCCCGCTCGGGGCAGAAACACCGCGACCGCGCCATGGCCCTCGGGGTGAACGAGTACATGAGCAAGCCCTATCAGGAAGCGGCACTGCTGGCGAGCATCTCCCACTGGAGTCACGCCCATGTCTGACACCACCACCCAGACCGCGCGCCTGACCAGTCTCACCGGCCTGCTCATCCCCCTGAGCGACCGGCACCTGCTGCTGCCCAACGTCGCCGTCGCCGAACTGATCGACTACCAGGACAGCATCGCCGACCCCGCTGCCCCCCAGTGGTACCTGGGCCCGATCAACTGGCGCCATCGCAGCCTGCCGCTGCTCAGCTTCGAAGCCGCCTGCGGCAGCCGCGCCCGTGTTGGCGGTCGCGCGCGAATTGTCGTGCTCAACGCCCTGGGCGGTCGCCCCGACCTCAAATTCATCGCCCTGCTGACCCAAGGCATCCCCCGCTCCTGCAAGCTGGACAGCCAGCTCAGTTACGTCGACGTGCCGCTCTCCGAGCTTGAGCTGGCGGCGGTGCAGGTAGGCGAGACCATGGCCAAGATCCCGGATCTGGTGGCGCTGGAGCAGTGGCTGGTGGATGCAGGGTTGGTGCAGGTGGTGGGGCCGGGGATTTGAGCTAAACCATAAGTGCGGATTCCAGCTGCCAGCGCTATCGATTTGCGCGTTGGTGCAACACCCTCAAAATTTGAAGCTGACTATTTTTGACTCGATAAGGTGCTACAGAGGGGTGTCTGGAAAAAACGAACTCTCTGATATCGGGTGCTTGAGAGGGGCCCAACCCGCTGAATGTCATCAGGGGCTCCAGTGCCTCAAGCATTTCGATCACGATGCGGGTGGCCGTTTCCAAGCCCGATCAGG
>CAURWS010000359.1:0-4923 GCA_963528485.1 uncultured Pseudomonas sp.
GTGTGGACCTCGTGCCCCTCAGCAGCCAGCGCCGCAGCCGCCGATTGCAGCGTGTCGACGTTGCGCCCGTTAAGCACGACCCGCGCGCCCGCCTCTGCCAGCCCGCGCGCAATCGCCAGACCAATCCCGGCGCTGGAGCCGGTGATCAGCGCAACTCGCCCGTCGAGGCGAAAGCTTTCCAGAACAGCCATGTTGTTTCCTCTTGTGTGGCCGATGTCGGATCATGGGTTGTGATCATCAGCGTCAAGGCTCACGATCCTTTCAAGCAGCACTTCAGCGCAGCGGCTGGCTTGAGTCCAATAGTCATTGCTGACGTGCTGATCATCATTTTTGATCACCGAGACGAATCAGCGCGAGCCAACCATGGAACTCAAACATCTTCGGGCCTTTGTCACTCTGGCAGAGGAACTGCACTTCGGCCGTGCCGCCCAGCGGCTGGCCATCGTGCAGCCTGCGCTGAGCATGCAGATCAAGGCGCTGGAAGCCTGGCTCGGGGTTCGCCTGCTGGATCGCAATCGCCATTCGGTGACGTTGACCGAAGTGGGTCGGCTGTTTCTCGACGAGGCGCGAGCGACCTTGCATCAGGCCCAGCATTCGGCCGATGTCGCGCGTGGATTGGGTCGCGGGGAAACCGGTCGGATTCGTCTGGGATTCGTATCGTCGGTGCTGCCGGAATTGCTGCCGACACTGATTCGGCAGGCCCATCAGCGCTACCCCGGCATCGCGCTGGAGCTCAAGGACATGCCAGGGCCCGATCAGGTGCAGGCCCTCAAAAGCGGCCAGCTCGATTTCGGCCTGATGCGCCTGCCCGCGCCCCATGCTGGCGTGCAGACGCGGGTGGTGTTGCAGGAGTCAATTATCGTCGCGCTGCCTGTCGATCATCCGCTGACATCTCATTCGGTGATCGAGGTGAAAGACCTGGCGCATCTGCCTGTGCTGGTGCTCGCCCGACGCTACGCCGCAGGCTTTCATGACGGCCTGTTGCGGGCGATTGCCGACCAGGGCGGCAAGCTGGACATCGCAGAAGAACTGGGGGAGTTCACCACCATGCTCGCGCTGGTATCGGCAGGCCTGGGCATCGGCCTCTTGCCCCATCACGCAGGCCGCGCGCTGCCACCCAATGTGGTATCCCGACCTTTGCGGCTCGGTGACTATCGAGCCGTCACGGGGCTTGCCTGGACAGCCCTGGATACCGCCGTGAAGACCACCGTCTTCAACCTCATGGCCGAGCTATTCTTTAGCTGATGTAACAAACAGTCGCAGAGCGGATTCCGATCACCGTATCCTCTGCCCGGTACATTTTTCATCAGCCGCAATCAACAGGGATACGTTATGCAAATCGGTAGTGTGGTTTTGCTTTTCGTCGCGCTGGCCATCGCCATCGTGTTCATGGGTTTCAAGGTCGTGCCGCAGGGGTATCAGTGGACGGTCGAGCGTTTCGGTCGCTACACCAACACCTTGAAACCGGGCCTGAACATCATCGTGCCGGTGATGGATCGTATCGGCCACAAGATCAACATGATGGAAACCGTGCTCGACATTCCGCCGCAGGAAGTCATCACCTCCGACAACGCCACGGTGCAGATCGGCGCAGTGTGCTTCTATCAGGTGGTCAACTGCGCCCAGGCGGCGTATGAAGTCAATAACCTGCAGCACGCGATTCGCAACCTGCTGCAGACCAACATCCGTACCGTGCTCGGCTCCATGGAGCTGGATGCCATGCTCAGCCAGCGTGACGGCATCAACGAACGCCTGCTGCGCATCGTCGACGAGGCCACCGCGCCGTGGGGCATCAAGATCACCCGCATCGAAATCAAGGACATCAGCCCGCCCGCCGACCTGATGGCGGCCATGTCCGGCCAAATGAAAGCCGAGCGGATCAAGCGCGCCCAGATTCTCGAAGCCGAAGGCCTGCGTGCCTCGGCCATCCTGACTGCCGAAGGCAAGAAGCAGGCACAGATCCTCGAAGCCGAAGGTGAACGCCAGGCAGCGTTTCTGGAGTCCGAAGCCCGCGAGCGTCAGGCCGAAGCCGAAGCCCGCGCGACGCAGGTGGTGTCCGAGGCGATCGCAGCCGGTGACGTGCAAGCCATCAATTATTTCGTCGCGCAGAAGTACATCGACGCCCTCGGCAAACTGTCCTCGGCCAACAACAGCAAGGTCATCCTGATGCCGCTGGAAGCCAGCCAGATGATCGGCGCCATCGGCGGTATTGGCGAGATCGTCAAGGCGACCTTTGATAAAGGCGCGCCCGATCGCAACCGCCCCGAACCTGGCAAGCGAGTCTGAGCCATGTGGAATTACCTGCAAGACCTGTCGTTCTGGGACTGGCTTGGGCTTGGCACGGTGCTGCTGATCCTGGAAGTGTTCGGCGCGGGCGGTTATCTGCTGTGGATGGGTGTTGCCGCCGCGGGCGTCGGTATTCTCACGTACATCATTCCGGCGATGAGCTGGGAAGTGCAGTTCCTGCTGTTCGCAGCGCTTTCGGTGCTGACGGCGCTGTACTGGTGGCGACGCCAGCGCAGCGTGTTGCGCAAATCCGATCAGCCGGGCCTCAACATGCGCGGCTCGGAACTGATTGGCAGGACCTTCGTCGTGCACGACGCCATCATCGGCGGGCGTGGAAAGATCAAGGTCGGCGACGGGGTGTGGATGGTGGTCGGCCCCGATACGCCCGTTGGAGATCAGGTGAGGGTCATCGCTCAGGACGGGCCGATTCTGAAGGTAGAGGTGGCATAAACGCTGGCAGTGACGGAACTACCTCAGGCTTGAGCGCATCCAATCATCTCAGAACACCCCCAAGTCGGAGTAACCCGTCATGCGTCTAAAACTTGCTGTAGCCACGTTAGCCCTGCTTTCTCTGCCGGTCGGTTCAGCCATGGCTGACGGCTTTCTGCGCGACGTGATCTCGTCCGGTGCAACCACAGGCTCCACCTACCTCACCTTCCGCCACCACAAGCTGATTGTGGCAGCGCAGGATGACGCCGGCAGCTTCGTCGCCAGCGACGGCGCCATTCGTGGTCCATATCTGGAAGCCGCGCTGGATCAGGTGCGTCAGGACAACCCAGGCCTGAACGCCTCGGACATGGACCTGGCCAACGCGATTCTGGCGAAGAACCTGGTTGCCGAGCAGTAAGCGTTACAACCTTCAAAAAATGCCGCTCATTGGAGCGGCATTTTTGTTTCTGCGGTGATCGTCCACTGGCGCGCAAGCGTCCACAGAACGGTACCCGGCGACTTACTCGCCGATGGCAGCCTTGTAGCCTGCAGCATCGAGCAGCTTGGCCAGGTCGCCAGCAGCGTTGCTTGGCTTGACCTTGAAGATCCACGAGCTATACGGGGTGTTGTTCAGCTCTTCAGGCGCATCGCCCAGGGCTTCGTTGACTTCGACCACTTCACCGGCCACCGGGGAGTAGATGTCGGAAGCGGCTTTCACCGACTCGACCACGCCCGCAGCGTCGCCAGCGGCGAAGACTTTGCCGATTTCCGGCAGTTCGACGAACACCACGTCACCCAGCGCTTCCTGCGCATGATCGGAAATACCGACAACGATCAGATCACCCTCTTGCTTTGCCCATTCATGGCTTTCGGCAAAACGCAGTTCGGCGGGAATGTCGCTCATAATTTTTTATCCTCTTGCATCATCAGGTCAGCGGAAAACCCGCCAGGGAAAATTCAGGTACAGCCTCTAAATCAGGGCCTTGCCGTGACGCACGAACGTCGGCTGGACCACGCGAACCGGATACCACTTGCCGCGAATTTCCACTTCGGCACGGTCGCCCGTAGCGATGGGAACACGCGCCAAAGCAATCGACTTGCTTAGCGTAGGAGAGAAACTACCACTGGTGATCTCTCCTTCGCCAACTTCCGCTATTCGGACGACCTGATGCGCGCGCAAAACACCTCGCTCTTCAAGGACAAGCCCTACAAGCTTGGAAGCAACGCCCTTCGCCCGTTCGGCCTCCAGCGCGGCGCGGCCAATGAAGTCACGGTCTTCAGGCTGCCAGGCGACCGTCCAGGCCATGTTGGAAATCAGCGGTGACACCTGTTCGTCGATTTCCTGACCAAAAAGATTCATGCCCGCTTCCAGACGCAGCGTGTCCCGCGCGCCCAGACCGATGGGCGAAATGCCCGCACCGACCATGTCATTGAAGAAGCGGCAGGCCTGATCGCTTGGCAGGATGATTTCCAGCCCGTCTTCGCCGGTATAGCCGGTGCGTGCGATGAACCAGTCGCCTTCCTGTTGACCTTCGAAGGGCCGCAGGGTGTGGATAAGTTGGGTACGGGCCTGGGTGACGAGTTCGGCGATTTTCTGCCGCGCGTGGGGGCCCTGAATGGCCAGCATGGCCAGCTCGGAGCGATGGGTGAGGTGCACGTCGAAACCGGACGAATGTGCATTCATCCAGGCCAGGTCCTTGGCGCCGGTGGCCGCGTTGACCACCAGTCGGTAACCCTCGTCGGTGAGGTAGACGATCATGTCGTCGACGATCCCGCCGCGGGTATCGAGCATCGCGCTGTAAAGCGCGCGCCCGGTGTGCTGCAACCTGCCGACGTCGTTGGCCAGCAGGTGTTGCAACCAGGGCTTGGCCTGGCTGCCCGATACGTCGATGACGTGCATGTGCGACACATCGAAAATCCCACAATCGCGGCGCACCTGATGGTGTTCCTCGACTTGTGATCCGTAGTGCAACGGCATGTCCCAACCACCAAAATCGACCAGCTTCGCGCCTAGGGCGAGGTGCAGGTCAAAGAGGGGCGTGCGCTGTCCCATGGGTTTCTCCTTCCGGGCGTGGCGAAGACACGGTCCTTCACAACAATGGCAAATCCCCCGTGACTCGGGGTCTGATACCTTTGCGAATTTGCGGAATTGTCTGACAGACCGTATCGATTGCGGCGCATTGTAGCCGCATGGGGGTGACCCCGCAC
>CAURWS010000360.1:0-4920 GCA_963528485.1 uncultured Pseudomonas sp.
CGCCTGCAATATCTGGCGACCCGCGAGCTGCGCAACGCGATCCAGGAAAACGACGCCAAGGCCGGCAGCCTGGTGATCATGGACGTGAAGACTGGCGAAGTGCTGGCGATGGTCAACCAGCCGACCTACAACCCGAACAACCGCCGCACCATGGTCCCGGCCGCGATGCGGAACCGCGCAATCATCGACGTGTTCGAGCCGGGCTCGACCATGAAACCGATCTCCATGACCGCAGCCCTGGACAGTGGCCGCTGGAAACCCAGCGACAAGGTCGAGGTGTACCCGGGCACCCTGCAGATCGGCAAATACACCATCCGTGACGTGACCAAGACTGAAGGCCCGATCCTCGACCTGACCGGCATCCTGATCAACTCCAGTAACGTCGGCATGAGTAAGGTTGCGTTCGACGTTGGGGGCGAAGCGATTTTCCGTGCCATGCAGCGCGTCGGCCTGGGCCAGTACACCGGCCTTGGCTTCCCGGGCGAGCGCGTGGGCAACCTGCCGAACTACCGCGAGTGGCGCAAGGCCGAGACCGCGACCCTTTCCTACGGCTACGGCCTGTCGGTGACGGCGCTGCAACTGGTTCACGCTTACTCGGCGCTGGCCAACAACGGCAAGATCGTGCCGCTGACCATTCTGAAAACCGACAAGCCGGCCGAGTCCACTCAGGCGATTCCGGAAGCGACCGCGAAAACCCTGCAAGGCATGCTGCAGCAGGTGATCGAAGACCCGCGCGGCGTTTACCGTGCTCGCGTGCCGTCGTATCACGTGGCTGGCAAGTCGGGTACCGCGCGTAAAACGTCGGTTGGCACCAAGGGCTACGCCGAAAACTCCTACCGCTCGCTGTTCGCAGGCTTCGGCCCGATGAGCAATCCGCGTTACGCCATCGTGGTGGTGATCGATGAGCCGAGCAAAGGCGGCTACTTCGGTGGTCTGGTTTCGGCGCCGGTGTTCAGCAAAGTGATGTCGGGCACGTTGCGACTGATGAACGTGCGCCCGGACAACCTCGCGCCGGTCCCGCCTGAGCAGCAAGCCAACGCGGCGCCTCTGGTCGTCCCTGTTAAAGGAGGGCGCGGCTGATGTCTTTCAATTTGAGCAAAATCTTCGCCCAGAGCGACCGTGACCTGTTGATTCGTGAACTGACCCTGGACAGCCGCAAGGTGCGTCCGGGCGATCTGTTCCTGGCGATTCCGGGTCTGAAGGTCGACGGTCGCGATCACATTACCGACGCCATTGCCCACGGCGCTGCTGCTGTGGCCTATGAAGTCGAAGGCGCCAAGGTCCTGCCGATCACCGACATTCCGATGATTCCGGTGAAGGGCTTGGCGGCGCAGTTGTCCGACATTGCTGGGCGTTTCTACGGCGATCCGAGCCGCAGCATGAATCTGGTGGGTGTCACGGGCACCAATGGCAAGACCAGCGTCACCCAACTGATCGCCCAGGCGCTCGACAAGCTGGGCGAGCATTGCGGCCTGATCGGCACCCTGGGCACCGGCTTCTATAGCGAGCTGAAAAGCGGGATTCACACCACGCCCGATCCGATTTCCGTGCAGTCGACCATTTACGACCTGAAAAAGGCCGGGGCCAAGGCCATTGCCATGGAAGTGTCGTCCCACGGTCTCGACCAGGGCCGCGTAACGGCGCTGGCGTTCGACGTGGCGGTGATCACCAACCTGTCCCGCGACCATCTGGACTACCACGGCACCATGCAAGCCTATGGCGCGGCCAAGGCCAAGCTGTTCGCCTGGGATGACCTGCGCTGTCGCGTGATCAACATCGACGATGAGTTCGGTCGCGATCTGGCTGCCCGCCCACACGATTCGCGCCTGATCACCTACAGCCAGGAAGACAGCAGCGCGTATCTGTTCTGCCGCGATGCGCTTTTTGACGACGACGGCGTGCGCGCCACGCTGGTGACGCCGCAGGGCGATCACGTCTTGCGCAGCAGCCTGCTGGGCCGTTTCAACCTGAGCAACGTGCTGGCAGCGGTCGGTGCGCTGATGGGGCTGGATTACCCGCTGGACGAAATTCTTAAAGTGCTGCCGAGCCTCGAAGGCCCGGTCGGGCGCATGCAGCGTCTGGGCGGCGGCGAGCGTCCGCTGGTGGTGGTTGATTACGCCCACACCCCGGACGCGCTGGAAAAAGTGCTGCTGGCATTGCGCCCACACGCCAAAGGCCAATTGACCTGCCTGTTCGGTTGCGGCGGTGATCGCGATCGCGGCAAGCGTCCGCTGATGGCCGAAGTGGTCGAGCGACTGGCGGACAAAGTGCTGGTCACTGATGACAACCCACGTACCGAAGACGCGGCACGCATTTTCGACGATATCCGCGCAGGCTTCGCCGCTGTGGATAACGTCGCGTTCGTCGCCGGTCGTGGTCAGGCCATCGCACAGATCATCGCCCAGGCCGATGCCGCCGACGTGATCGTGCTGGCCGGCAAGGGCCATGAGGATTACCAGGAAATCGACGGCGAGCGCCATCCGTTTTCCGATCTTGAAGAAGCCGCCAAGGCACTGGACGCATGGGAGGCTGCACATGATTAAGCCGCTTTCGTTCAGCGAACTGCTGCTGCCGCTCGACGCCCGTCGTGTTGGCGAGGACGTTCATTTCAGTGGCGTCAGCATCGACAGCCGCGCAATCACGCCAGGGCAATTGTTCGTGGCGCTCACCGGTCCGCGTTTCGACGGCCACGATTACCTTGATCAGGTCGCTGCCAAAGGCGCAGTTGGCGCGTTGGTCGAGCGTGAAATCCCAGGCAGTTCCCTGCCGCAACTGATCGTCGGCGATACCCGCAAGGCGCTGGCCCAGCTGGGCGCAATGAACCGCAATGCGTTCGTCGACAAACCCGTCGCAGCCATCACCGGTTCCAGCGGCAAGACCACCGTCAAGGAAATGCTCGCGAGCATTCTACGCACGCGCGGCACGGTGCTGGCGACCAAAGGCAATCTGAACAACGAGCTGGGCGTTCCGCTGACCTTGCTGACACTGTCGCCGGAGTTCGATGCGGCCGTGATCGAGCTGGGTGCCAACCATGTGGGCGAAATCGCCCTGACCGTCAGCCTGACCAAGCCTCATGTGTCGGTGCTGACCAACGCTGGCACTGCTCACATGGGCGAGTTCGGCGGTCCGGAAAAGATCGTCGAAGCCAAGGGCGAGATCATCGAAGGCCTCGATTCGCGCGGCACCGCAGTGCTCAATCGTGACGACAAGGCGTTCGACATCTGGCTGGCCCGAGCGGGCGCGCGTCAGGTGCTGAGTTTCTCGACCAAAGACAGCGAAGCGGATCTGTATGCCAGCGACCTGGGCATCGACGCCCGTGGTTGCCCGGCCTTCACCCTGCACAGCCCGAGCGGCTCGGCGCAGGTGCAACTGAATCTGCTGGGCGCGCACAACGTCGCCAACGCACTGGCCGCTGCTGCAGCTGCGCACGCGTTGGGCGTGTCGCTGCCAGGCATCGTTACGGGCCTGAACAACGTTCAGCCGGTCAAGGGCCGGACCGTGGCGCAACTGGCGACCAACGGCATTCGCGTGATCGACGACACCTACAACGCCAACCCGACGTCTGTCGCGGCGGCCACTGACATCCTGACCAGCTTTCCGGGCCGCAAGGTGCTGGTGCTGGGCGATATTGGCGAGCTGGGCGACTGGGCCGAGCAGGGCCATCGCGATGTCGGCGCGTATGCCGCCGGCAAGGTCGATGCGCTGTACGCCGTCGGTCCGCTGATGTCCCATGCGGTCAAGGCTTTCGGGCAGGATGCCCGCCATTTTGCAAGTCAGGCCGACCTGATCGAGGCGCTGGGCGCCGAGCAAGATAAAAACACCACCATTTTGATCAAAGGTTCTCGCAGTGCCGCGATGGAAAACGTCGTGGCGGCTCTCTGCGCAACCAGCTTGGAGAAACATTAATGCTGCTGCTGCTGGCCGAGTATCTGCAACAGTTCTACAAAGGCTTCGCGGTCTTCCAGTACCTGACCCTGCGCGGGATTCTTGGCGTGCTCACTGCACTGTCGCTCTCGCTTTGCCTCGGTCCATGGATGATCCGTGCCCTGCAGAACAAACAGATCGGCCAATCCGTCCGCAACGACGGCCCTCAATCCCATCTGTCCAAATCCGGCACCCCGACCATGGGCGGTGCGCTGATTCTGTCCGCCATCGGCATCGCGACCTTGCTGTGGGCTGACCTGACCAACCGCTACGTGTGGGTGGTGTTGATCGTCACGCTGCTGTTCGGCGGCATCGGCTGGGTCGACGACTACCGCAAGGTCATCGAGAAGAACTCCAAAGGCCTGCCAAGCCGCTGGAAATACTTCTGGCAGTCGGTATTCGGCCTCGGCGCTGCAATCTTCCTTTATATGACTGCGCAATCGCCGGTCGAGACCACGCTGCTGATCCCGATGCTGAAAGACTTCAGCATTCCGCTGGGCATCGGCTTCGTGATCCTCACCTACTTCGTGATCGTCGGCTCCAGCAACGCGGTCAACCTGACCGACGGCCTCGACGGCCTGGCCATCATGCCAACGGTCATGGTCGGCGGCGCGCTGGGCATCTTCTGCTACCTGTCGGGTAACGTGAAGTTCGCCGAATACCTGCTGATTCCTTACGTGCCGGGCGCAGGCGAGCTGATCGTGTTCTGCGGCGCGTTGATCGGTGCGGGCCTGGGCTTCCTTTGGTTCAACACCTACCCGGCGCAAGTCTTCATGGGCGACGTGGGTGCACTGGCGCTGGGCGCGGCCCTGGGCACCATTGCGGTGATCGTCCGTCAGGAAATCGTCCTGTTCATCATGGGCGGTGTGTTCGTGATGGAGACCTTGTCAGTCGTCATTCAGGTTGCATCGTTTAAGTTAACCGGCCGCCGCGTTTTCCGTATGGCACCGATCCACCACCACTTTGAACTCAAGGGCTGGCCCGAGCCGCGCGTGA
>CAURWS010000361.1:0-4914 GCA_963528485.1 uncultured Pseudomonas sp.
CCGATGCGCTGCTGATCATCCGCAACGGCGAGGTGGTCTATGAACGCTATGCCGGCGTCACCAGCGCGCAGACCCCGCACCTGACCTGGTCGATCAGCAAGAGCATTCTGGCGACGGTGCTCGGCGTGGCGTTGGGTGAAGGTCGCTTCAAACTCGACGACCCTGTCGCCAGGTTCTACGCCCCGTTCAACACCCACCCCGATGTCAAAATTCAGGACCTGCTGCACTGGGCGTCGGGCCTGGACTGGCAGGAAGACTACGAATACGCACCGCTCAATTCTTCAGTGGTCGCGATGCTCTACACCCGAGGTCGCGACGACATGGCGCGCTTCACCGCCGAGCACAAGGTCGCCAACGCGCCGGGCACGTCCTATCGCTATTCCAGC
Source organism: uncultured Pseudomonas sp. (assembly GCA_963528485.1). Taxonomy (GTDB): domain Bacteria; phylum Pseudomonadota; class Gammaproteobacteria; order Pseudomonadales; family Pseudomonadaceae; genus Aquipseudomonas. Next base: position 387 of record CAURWS010000361.1, read on the forward strand.
GGCGACAGCACCGTTCTGGCCGCCGCGCTGAAAGGCATGGTCGGCGACGCCGCGTACCCCGATTACCCCTGGACCGCGCTGTTCGACCCCTTGGGCATCAAAAGCGCGGTCTGGGAAACCGACGCCACCGGCACCTTTGTCGGTTCGTCCTACGCGTACATGACTGCCCGGGATCTGGCGCGCATCGGTCTGCTGATGCAACGCGGCGGGCGTTGGCAGGATCGTCAGTTGCTGCCCAAGGCCTGGGTCGGTTTCAACCTCACTCCCTTCGCATCCCGGACCCCGACCAACGAAGCCCCCGGCGGCCAGTGGTGGTTGAACAAGGCCGCAGACGGCAAACCCGGCCCTTGGCCTGATGCCCCGCCGGACACCTTCGCAGGCCTGGGGCATTGGGGGCAGGCGCTTTATGTGATCCCCAGCGCGAATCTGGTGATCGTGCGCTACGCCGACGACCGCGACGGCAGCTATGACCATAATCAGTTGCTCAAACGGGCCCTGAAAGCCGTGGCTGGGGAGGGCGCCCAATGACCGCGCGCAAAGGCTTCATCCGGCGTCGCCCGTTCAGCAGCGTTGGCATTCTGATTCTGCTGTTTTTGCTCGCCGTGATCTGGGTCTGGCGCGTCCAGTTGCAGGCCTTCCCGACCATCATCAGCGCCTACACCGCCAAGGAATATTGTTCGTGCCGGTACGTGATGAACAACCCGGTGGACTACTGTCAAAGCTACGTAAAGCAGTGGTTGCCGAGCACCCTGACCGAAAATCTGAACGACAAGCGCATCACCGCCACCGGCATGGGCCGTGAGAGCACGGCGCAGTGGCAAGGGCCGCGTCAGGGCTGTCGATTGCTGCCAGCGCAGCCCTGAGGGCGAACATCCCCATTTGCCTGTGGTCTGACAGCCGGATAAGGTTGCCCCACGCGCGCCTCTGGAGTTCTCATGCCCACATTTTCTCGCCTGCTGCTGGCCTCGCTCGCCGTCCTGGCGCTGCCTGCCCAGGCAAACTGGTATCTGGATAACGAGTCGTCGCGCCTGTCGTTCATCTCCAACAAAAACGCCGACATTTCCGAAGTCCATCGCTTCCTCAATCTGCACGGCAAGGTCGACCCCAAGGGCGTGGCCGAGCTTGAAGTCGAGCTGGATTCGGTGAGCACCGGCATCCCCCTGCGCGACGAGCGTCTGCGTCGGCAACTGTTCGACGTCAAGCAGTACCCCGAAGCGAAAATCACCGCGCAACTGGACATGCGCCCGATCAACGCGCTGGCCCCCGGCGCACAGCTGGAGCTGCGCCTGCCGCTGAACGTGCAGATGCATGGCCACTCGCAACGCTACAGTGCCCAGCTGTTGGCCACGCGCCTGGACGAGCGGCGCTTTCAGGTGGTGACCCTTGAGCCGCTGGTGCTGCACGCCGAGGACTTCGGTCTGTTGCCGGGGCTTGAGAGTTTGCGCAGGGTGGCGGATCTGTCGGCCATCGGTTTCTCGGTGCCGGTGGGCGCCGTGCTGATCTTCACGGCGCGCTGAGCATGAGAGGCGCGATCTTCCCGTGGCGTGACGAAAACCAGTTCAACCTGATGATCGACGGGCCGGCCTTCTTCCCGCGCATGATCGCGGCCATCGAAGGCGCGCAGCAGCAGGTCGAGCTGGAGCTGTACCTGGTGGAGGCGGGGGCCTGCGCCGAGGCCGTGGTGCAGGCGCTGGTCAATGCCGCAAGACGCGGCGTGATCGTGCGTTGCCTGTTCGATGACTTCGGCTCGCTGGCGTTCACCCTGAGCCTGCGCACGCGCCTGACGGACGCGGGTGTGATCCTGCGCTTCTACAACCGCGTGCACTGGCGTCGGGGCATTCGCAACTTCTACCGCGATCATCGCAAGTTGTTGCTGGTGGACAAGGCGCTGGCCGTGGTCGGCGGCACCGGGGTCACCGACGAATTCTGGCGCCCCGATCAGGACGTCAGCGAGTGGCACGAAGTGATGGTGGAAATCCGCGGCCCGCTGGTGAGCGACTGGCAGGCGCTGTTTGATCGCCAGTTTCACGCCAACCCAAGCCGCCGCGCCTGGCGTCCGGCAGAAAACTTCGGCCTGCCGCGCTTGCCCAAAGCCCCGGTCAGCGGCACAGGTTTGGGGCGCGTGGCCTACGCCGATTCACGCCAGCATCGCGACATCCTGCAATCGCTGATCCGCGCCCTAAACACCAGCAAAAAGCGCATCTGGCTGGCGACCCCATATTTCCTGCCCACCTGGAAGGTCCGTCGCGCCCTGCGCCGCGCGGCTGCCCGAGGCGTCGACGTGCGCCTGCTGCTCACCGGCCCGCGCACCGATCACCCTTCGGTGCGCTACGCCGGCCATCGCTACTACCCGCGTCTGCTCAAGGCCGGGGTGAACATCTTCGAGTACCAGCCGTGTTTCCTGCACCTGAAAATGGTGTTGGTGGATGACTGGGTCAGCATCGGTTCCTGCAACTTCGACCACTGGAATTTGCGCTTCAATCTGGAAGCGAACCTTGAGGCGATGGACCCGGCCTTGACCCTCGCCGTGGCGGGAAGCTTTGAGCGGGATTTTCTCGTCAGCACCGAAGTGAGCCTGGAAACCTGGCAGGCCCGGCCGTTGTGGAGCCGGGTCAAGCAGCGGATGTGGGGCTGGGTGGATCGGCTGGTGGTCAACGCGCTGGATCGACGGGGTTAGTGCTCATTGCTGTCGGCCTCTCAACCTGCTGATGTGCCATTGCGGGGGCATAACCTCAGTCCGAAGTTCGAGGGCTTTCAGGTATCTCACCCCACCAACGAGCGTTCGTGATTTGGCTAATGCGCGGCGAATCTTCCGGCAGCGTTGACCGCTGCTGTCATAGACCGGGTCGTAGCGATAATTCAGGTCCTGCAAGATGGCGCTGTCGGCTCTTGAAGAGAGGATGCGTATCATTCGTCCGGTTTCAGCTTCGTAGGCTTTTTCGCTGACGACGCCGTTACCCAGACGCTCGCTTTCCAGTTGGCCAGTTGGGTTGTAGTGAAGATCGCTGATAAGCGTCTGAACCTGTTCTGCGTTGGCCAGTTTCAGGCGCGTTTCCTGTAGGAGCCCGTCAACGGTATTAAAGGGTTCAGTGCGATTGCCTACAGCGCCATAGGTAAATCGCTCAACCACGTTCGGCTGCGCATCGATCAATCCTTCAGTCATCGAAGCATCGGCAGCGCAACTGCCGCCAGGCGGGGAAAAAGCACACCCCGCGTGCGTCATTCGCGATAAGCGTCATCGCGATACGTTCTAATCCGTGCCTCGCATGCGCCCTAATCTTATGAACAGTCATGGCATCGCGCGATTCACTCACGTGATGCCACCGTTCAAGGATCGAAGGGAGCATGATCATGGCCGATAAGGAGCAACACGTCGGGATTTCCGCACCCTCGCTGCCCAAGGGCGGCGGTGCGATTCAGAGCATCGGCAAGGGCTGGGGCGCGGTTGGGGCCACAGGCGCGGCGTCTCTGGAGATCCCGCTGCCGATCTCGCCAGGACGCGGCTATGCACCAGCGCTCGGCCTGAGCTATCAGAGTTCCGTGGGCAATGGCCTGTTCGGTGTTGGATGGGGGCTGAACGTGGGGGCGATTGCCCGACGGGCGAGCAAGGGCGTGCCACTGTACACCGACGAGGATGTGATGCTGGGTCCTGATGGCGGCGTCCTGTTGGCCGAGCGTGATGCCCAGGGCGCGCTCATCGAAACAGCCGTCAGCGACTACGGCGGCCTGAAGCTGGATCAGACCTACCAGGTCGTTCGTTATTTCGCCCGGGCCGAAGGCGCGTTTGACCGCATCGAGCACTGGCGCCACTCGAGCGACCCCGCAGGCTTTTGGCTGATCCACGGCGCTGATGGAAACCTGGCGATATTTGGCCGTCAACCGGATTCTCGTCTGCGCGATCCCGATGACCCGAACCGGGTGGCCGAATGGTTGCTCGAAGAGACCGTGAACCCCGTCGGCGAGCACATTCTGTACGAGTACAAGGCAGAGGATATGCAAGGGCTTGAGAGCGGTACAACGCCCAGTCCCGATCGTAACTTCAGCGCTCAGCGTTATCTGTGGCGAGTGCGCTATGGCAATTTCGATGCTCACGCCCATCTGTATCTTTGGGCGCCTCAGCAGCTGGCCGGGCTGCAATGGCACTTCGAGCTGATCTTCGACTATGGCGAGCGCACGTTCGCCAATGATCAACTGGCTTATGACGGTGACAAACCCTGGGAAGGGCGCGCTGATTTTCACTCATCGTTTAGCTACGGCTTTGAGCTGGGTCACCTGCGCTTGGTGCGCCACGTCATCATGTTTCACTACTTCCCCAATGAACTGGATGCCGATAAGCCGACCCTGATCAGCGCGCTGAAACTCAACTACGAGGACCTTCAGCAAGGCAGCAAAGTGCTCACCTCGGTGGAAAGCCTGGCGTGGGGGGAGCGTATCCAGCCTGCACTCAGCCGCCGACCGCCCGTGGTATTTACCTATCAGGACTTTGACGTAGCGCAGGGAGCATTCAAGCCGTTCGAGGCCATGCCGG
>CAURWS010000362.1:0-4909 GCA_963528485.1 uncultured Pseudomonas sp.
CACCTGAACGACAACATCATCATCAACCAGCTGATTGACCTGCATGCGCGTAAAAAGGACGTGCGCATCATTCTGGTGACCAAAGACATCAACATGCGCCTGAAGGCGCGCGCCTGCGGCATCGCGGCCGAGGACTACAGCACCGACCAGCTGGTCGACGACGTGTCCATGCTGTCGCGTGGCTACCACACCATGACCGGTTCTTTCTGGGACCGAGTGAGCAAGGTCGACACCCGCCAGGATCATGGCCGTACCTGGCACAAAGTGCAGTTGAACGAGCAGATCCCGGCGGTGCACATCAATGAGTTCATCATCGATGAGCAGGGCTTCGTGGGCTGGGTCAAGGGCGTCAAGGCAGACGAAATCGTGCTGCTGGACATGCACCAGGAACCTCTGTTGCATCAGGAAGCCTGGGGTCTGAAACCTCGTGACATCTATCAGGGCCTGGCGCTGTTCGCGCTGCTGGACCCGGATATCCATCTGGTCAACCTGTCCGGCGCCGCAGGCTCGGGCAAGACCATTCTGGCGTTGGCCGCTGCCATTGAGCAGACCATGGTCAGTAAACGTTATCGTCGGATCATTGCCACCCGCAGTGTGCAGGGGCTTGACCAGGAGATCGGCTTTTTGCCTGGCACCGAAGCGGAAAAAATGGAGCCGTGGCTCGGCGCCATCACCGACAACCTGGAAGCGCTGCACATGGATGATGAAAACACCCATGGCAGTGTCGATTACATCCTGAGCAAGGTGCCGCTGCAGTTCAAATCCCTTAACTACATTCGAGGCCGCAGTTTCCAGCAAAGCCTGATCCTGATCGACGAATGCCAGAACCTCACCCCGCACCAGATGAAAACCATCATCACCCGTGCCGGCGCCGGTTCCAAAGTGGTCTGCCTGGGTAACCTGGCGCAGATCGACACCCCCTATCTGTCGGCCACCAGTTCCGGGCTGACCTACCTCACGGAGCGCTTCAAGGACTTCCCCAACGGCGTGCACATCACCCTGCAAGGGGTACCACGCTCGATCCTGGCCGAGTATGCGGAGAGTCATCTCTAAAAAAGTTTCGAGCTGCAAGCTTCAAGCTACAAGCCAATGGCCGGTGCACGGCTTCTGGTCGTCGCCCGAGGCTTGCAGCTTGTAGCTTGTAGCTGTAACTCCCTACAATTGCGGCTCCTGTCCAGGAGTCATCCCGTGCTCACTCATCTCGATTCTCAAGGTCGCGCCAACATGGTCGACGTCACTGAAAAAGCCGTGACGTCCCGTGAAGCCGTGGCCGAAGCGCGCGTGCGCATGCTGCCTGAAACCCTGCAAATGATCGTCGACGGCGGCCACCCAAAAGGGGATGTGTTCGCCGTGGCGCGTATTGCAGGTATTCAGGCCGCCAAGAAAACCAGCGACCTCATTCCGCTTTGCCACCCGTTGATGCTCACCAGCGTCAAGGTCGAGCTCAATGCCCAAGGCGCTGATACCGTGCACATCGTCGCCCGCTGCAAGCTGTCGGGGCAGACCGGTGTGGAAATGGAAGCGCTGACCGCCGCCAGTGTCGCGGCGTTGACCATTTACGACATGTGCAAGGCCGTGGATCGCGCCATGGTCATCGAGCACGTGCGCCTGCTGGAAAAACTTGGCGGCAAGAGCGGGCATTTCGTGGCCGAAGAAACGGTAGGTGCGTAATGACTATTCACGTTCAGGTTCAATACTTCGCCCGCTTTCGCGAGACGCTGGGCACTGAGAGCGAGCATCTTGAAGGTGCGTTCGCCACCGTCGACGCCGTACGCCAGCACTTGCTGCAGCGCGGCGGCGTGTGGGACGTGCTGGCCGAGCCAAGCATCATGTGCGCGCGCAATCAGGAGCTGTGCTCATTGAACGAGCCGGTGGAGCAGGGCGATGAAGTGGCATTCTTTCCGACCGTGACCGGAGGTTGAACATGGCCGTTCGTGTGCAGGCCACGGCGTTCGATCCGGGGGCTGAGGTCAATGCGATGCACGACGCCAATGTCGGGGTCGGCGCGGTGGTCAGTTTTGTCGGTTACGTGCGTGATTTCAACGACGGGCGGGACGTGTCGGGAATGTTCCTGGAGCACTATCCCGGCATGACCGAAAAGGCTCTGGGCAAGATCGCCGAACAAGCGCAGCAACGCTGGCCGCTGCTCAAGCTCGAAGTGCTGCATCGCATTGGCGCGCTTGAGCCGGGCGAGCCGATCGTGTTCGTCGGTGTGGCCAGCGCGCACCGCCAGGCGGCGTTCGAGGCGTGCGATTTCGTGATGGATTACCTGAAGACTCGCGCGCCGTTCTGGAAGAAGGAAAACACCTCGCAAGGGCCTCGCTGGGTGGAAGGGCGCGAGAGCGATCACAAGGCGGCGGATCGCTGGAAATAGCTCGTGCACATCGCTTGGGCCTTATACAAAACACTGTGGGAGTGAGCTTGCTCACGAATAGTGTGGATCGGTCACCTCTTCATTGACTGATCCAGCGCTTTCGTGAGCAAGCTCACTCCCACAGATTTACCTCGATGCCGAACGCGACGTCAGGTCATCACTCCGCCGCAGGCTGCGCTTTTTGCTTGCGCACCACCGCTCTGAGCAACTCGGCCGGCGGCATTTCACAGCTGATCTTGCGACCCAGTTTTTCTTCGATCGCAGGCAACTGATACGAATCGTCTTCGCCAGCAAAACTGATCGACACACCCTCGGCGCCCGCGCGACCGGTACGGCCGATGCGGTGCACGTAGTCGTCCGGCACTTCGGGCAGGGTGAAGTTGATCACGTGGCTGATGCCGTCGATGTGAATCCCGCGTCCGGCCACATCGGTGGCCACCAGCACGCGGATCTTGCCTTCGCGAAAGCCTTCCAGCGTCTTTATGCGCTTGTGCTGCGGGACATCACCGGACAGTTGCGCAGCGTTGACGCCATCGCGCACCAGGCGTTCTTCGATGCGACGCACTTCGTCCTTGCGGTTGGCGAAGACCATCACCCGCTCCCAGCCGTTGTCGGTGACCAGGTTGTAGAGCAGCTTGTATTTGTCTGCCGCCGCGACTGCGTACACGTGCTGTTCGACGTTATCGCTGGCGACGTTCAGGGATTCGATCTCGACGATGGCAGGGTCCGTGGTCCATTGCTTGGCCAGGTTCATGACGTCGTCGGTGAAGGTCGCCGAGAACAGCAGGGTCTGACGCTCGCCCTTGTGCGGGGTCTGGCGAATGATCGAGCGCACTTGGGGGATGAAGCCCATGTCGAGCATGCGGTCGGCTTCGTCCAGCACCATCACTTCGACCATGTCCAGGTGCACTTCGCCGCGCTGGTTGAAGTCCAGCAGGCGGCCAGGGGTGGCTACCAGAATGTCGCAGTGACGGGCTTCGAGCTGCTTGAGCTGCTTGTCGAAGTCCATGCCGCCGACGAAGGTCATGACATTGAGGTTGGTGTACTTGGTCAGCGCCTCGGCGTCCTTGGCGATCTGCACCACCAGCTCCCGGGTCGGGGCGATGATCAGCGCACGGGGTTCGCCCATGTAGCGTTCTTTCGGCGGCGGAGTCTGGGTCAGCTGGGTGATGATCGAGATCAGGAACGCTGCGGTTTTACCGGTGCCGGTCTGCGCGCGACCGATTGCATCCTTGCCCTTGAGGGTATAGCCCAGCACGCCCGCCTGGATCGGCGTGCAGTACGGAAAGCCCAGGTCCTGAATGGCGTGCATCAGCTCCGGAGCGAGGGGGAAATCATGAAAGCGGGTCTTGCCTTCCATGGGCTCGACCACGAAGTCTTCGAGTTTCCAGGGGATGACGACCGGCTTGGGTGCGCGTTCGCGGCGTGGGCGTTCGGCCCTGGGCCGTGGCGGTTCGCTCGATTCAGGTGTTTGCGGTTGCACAGAAGGGGCCACTGGCGTGGCGGGTTCCCGGTGAGCAGCTTGGCTCTTGCTTTCGGCGGCGGGGAGGGGCGCAGCGGGCGCGAGTGGCTCAGCCTCGCTTTTGCCGAACATTTTTTTAAGTGCTTTGAGCACGGTCATCTCGTCGATTGATTAAGGAATGTACGCCGGGCAGTGTAAAGCAAGAACCCGGCGCGGCGTAGTGCCATACCAAATCCGCAAGCAAAAAGGAAGGAAAAATCAGCTGATTAGCGTAGCCGATCCCCGAGCCAGACGCCTATGTCGGCGATTTCCTGCGGTAACACTTCGTGGCCCATTGGGTATTCCTGCCATGCCGCGGTGACGCCTTGAGCCTTCAGGTGCTCGTAGGCGGTCCGCCCCATCGCGTTCTGGACCACTTCGTCGTAGTGGCCATGCAAGCAATACACCGGAATGCGCTGCTGGCTGGCGGACAGCGTCATGTCTTCGCTGAAAGTCGGTGCATAGGTGGACAACGCCAGCACCCCGCCCAGCGGGCCTTCCCAGCGCAAAAATGCGGTGTGCAGCACCACTGCGCCGCCTTGTGAGAAGCCCGCCAGAAAGATGCGCGCCGGGTCGATGCCGCTGTCTCGTTGCTGTTCGATCAGCGACAGAATGCGTTGCGCCGAGCCTTCCAGTTGGTCGCGATCAATGGCGCGGGCCGGGCTCATGGCCTTGATGTCGTACCAGCTCGGCATTTCGTAACCGCCGTTGACCGTCACTGCGCGGGTCGGCGCCTGGGGCAGCACGAAACGGGTGGAGAGCAGCGATTGCTGCAGCGCTTCGGCCACGGGCATGAAGTCGTAACGGTCGGCACCCAGGCCATGCAGCCAGATAACACAGGCATCAGCGGTTTTTTCAGGCTCGATGATCAGCGGTTCGCTCATGCGTGCTCCATTTGTGTGCGGATGTTTAGGTGCGCTGCTTCAACGCAGTGCGCAGGAGTTGTCAGATATGAATGAAGATGTCGCAAGGTTACAAGTTTTGATCTTGACCTGTCGCTAATTCGAGTTTGCCACCATGCTGGTACGCGCTTT
>CAURWS010000363.1:0-4909 GCA_963528485.1 uncultured Pseudomonas sp.
CCCTTGAAATACTCCAGCGATGCGCGGTCGAACAGGATCTGGAAGGCAGGCTGTGAATCCCCGCCCACATTCACCACGATCACATTGATCCGCGCCGCCGACGTCTGCGCCACAGCGCCTGGCGCGAAGGCCTGGGCGCGCAGATCGACGCCGCACAGCTTGGCCATGACCTCGCTGATGCACACGCCGCTCAGTTGTAGCCAGGCATGACTGTCCTGGCGGGGCAGCAGGTAGTTGGCCGTGTGGTCCATTTCCCAACGTGCTTCTTCATCGGCGATGCGTTCGCCGCGATCCAGCAAGCTGCCCAGGATCAGGTATTCAGTCTGCGAGAGGCGCGCGACGTGGCTGCCGTCGGTTTGCGTCACCGCACGGTTCGGCGCCTCGGGCAGTGAGAAGCCCCGGGCTTGCAGGTACTCGGCGCTGTACGTCCCGCGAAAGCCGACCCTTGGCAAATCGGTCAGGTCGAGCAGCGTGCACGGCGCCATCGGGCTGACGTTGACCTGCGCCGGGGCGATGGGGTGTTCGGTGTTGAGGCTGGACATGTCAGAGCTCCTGGCGCTGGTTTTCAGGGTCGAAGAACGGCAGTTTCACCACCGTGGCCTGGACAATGACGCCGTCCTCCACGCGGATCGGAATCTGCTGCCCCGGTGTGCTTTGATCGAAGGCGGCGTAGGCAAGACCAATGATCCTGTCGAGGGATGACGAGTACTCGCAGGAGGTCACGTTGCCGCTGATGTCGGGACCCTTGAGCACCAGATGCCCCTCCAGCGGTTGCGGGCTGGCCTTGGGCAGGGTGAAGCCCACCAGCTTGCGCTTCTGCGGCTGGGCTTCGAGGATGTCCACCGAGCGGCGCCCGACGAAGAACGGCTTGCTGCGGCTGACCGCCCAGCCCATGTCGATCTCGGCGGGGTGGGTCATGCCGTCGGTGTCTTGGCTGATGATCACGTGGCCTTTTTCCAGACGCAGCAGGCGCTGGGTCTCGACGCCGAACGGGCGAATGTCGAAGGCTTTGCCGGCCTCCATCAGCGCATCCCACAGCTTCAGGGCGTGGCGAGCCGGCACGTGAATCTCATAGCCCAATTCGCCGACGAAACCGACCCGCAGCAACCGCGCCTTGATCCCCGCCACAGTGCCCTCACGCACGCCCAGATACGGAAAACCTTCCGCTGACAGATCCAGATCGCTGCAGACCTTTTCCAGCACCTTGCGTGAATCCGGCCCGGCCACGTTGACCGCCGAGATTGCTGCCGTGACGTTGGCGATGTCGACGTTCAGCCGCCATTGCGCATTCCACTTGAGCATCTGCTGATAGATGCGATCGACGCCGCTGGTGGTGGCGGTGACGTAGAAATGGTTTTCAGCGAAGCGCGCACACACGCCATCGTCGATCACCACGCCGTGTTCGTTGGTCATCAGCGCATAGCGCGAGCGACCGATGGGCTGCTTGAGGAAGGCGAAGGTGTACATGCGATTGAGCAGCTCGGCCGCATCCGGGCCACGCACGTCGAGGCCGCCGAGGGTCGAGACGTCGATGATGCCGACCTTGTTGCGCACGTGCAGGGCTTCGGCTTGCATGCATTTTTCCCGCTCGCTGGCCTTGCCGTAATAGGCCGGGCGCTGCCAGATACCGGCGGGCATCATTTTCGCCCCGGCATCCAGATGGCGACGGTGCATCGGCGTCTGCCGGTATGGGTCGAACGCGCGGCCGGCGACGTGGGCGAGTTTTTCCGCTTCGAAGGGCGGGCGCGCGGTGGTCACGCCGGTTTCGCTGATGCTGCGCTGGGTCGACGCTGCCACCAGACGCGCAGTCGGCAATGCCGAGTGACGCCCCTGGGAAGGGCCCATGCCGACCGTGGAATAGCGCTTGACCAGTTGCACGTCGCGGTAGCCGATCTTCGTGGCGTTGATGATGTCGCGCACCTGCAGGTCTTCATCGAAGTCGACGAAATCCTTGCCCTTGGGGTGCGGGAAGATCGGCCACGGGAAGTTGACCTGAGCTTCGGTGCGCATCGGCAATGGCTTGGCCATGAGTTGCAGATTCAGCGCGTCGACGATCTGCGCAGCCTGATGGGTCGCATCGGCCAGTACGTTGTCCAGCGCGTGGAAACCGTTTGCCGAGCCTGTCACTCCGAGGTTTTTTGGCAGGCCGCTGAGGGTGAACTCGGCCAGTTGATCGTCGTAGGCCAGCTTGCCGCCCGCTTGGCAGAGCAGCTGATACACCGGCATGTAACCGCCGGACATGCACAGCAGGTCGCACGCAAGTGTCACGCCGCTTCCGGCCACCTGGCCTTGACCTGTGATCTTGCGAATGTCGGCGCCGTTGACGTGGCGCATGCCTTTTTCGTGCAGCGCTTCATACACCGTGCTGCCGAGGTGGCAGGGGATGCCGCGTTTTTCCAGGGCCAGCAACAGCGCGCGATCAGCCGGGTTGGCGCGCATGTCCACCAATGCTGCGACTTCAACCCCTTGATCGTGCAGGTCGAGCGCGGCGAGGTAGCCGTCGTCGTTGCCGGTCAGCACCACCGTGCGTTTGCCCGGCTTGACCGCGTACAGCTTCATGAGGCGCTGGGCGGCGCTGGTGAGCATCACGCCGGGCAGGTCGTTGTTGCGGAAAATCACCGGCTGATCGAACGAGCCGCTGGCGATCAGGCATTGGCTCGCGCGCACCTTGTACATGCGCTTGCCCTGAATCACCGGCAGGTAGTTGTCGGTGAACCATGCGTTGCAGGTGGCTTTTTTCAGCACCTGAATATTGTCGTGGCCTTCCACGGCACTCACCAGTTCGCGACGCAGGGTTTCAGCACGCTGGCCTTCGATGTCGAAGCGCGCGTAGGTCAACGAGCCACCGAGCACTGGCTGTTGCTCGATCAGCAGCACCTTGGCGCCGGCGTTGGCCGCGGTCAGTGCGGCCTGCAAACCGGCGGGGCCTGCGCCGATGACGGCCAGGTCAGCAAACAGATAGGCCTTGTCGTAGTACTCGGGCTGGAATTTCAGGTCCAGCACGCCCAGGCCCGCCTTCTTGCGGATTATTGGTTCCCACAACTTCCACGCGCCCTTGGGCTTGTAGAACGAGCGATAGTAAAACCCTACCGGCATGAAGTTGGAGAACTTGCCCAGGTACGCGTCCTTGTCGTTGTCCAGCGAGCCGTTGAAATTCTGCCCGGTCACTTGCACGCCGCTTTCCAGCAGGTGACTGTCGGCCAGCACGTTGGGCTCGCTGGGCAGTTGCACCAGGGTGTTGGCGTCCTGGCCGGCCATGGTCAGCGGGCCGCGCGGGCGGTGGTATTTGAACGAGCGCGACAGCAGAAACCGGCCATTGGCGAGCAGGGCGCTGGCGATGCTGTCACCGGCAAAGCCCTGGTACGGCTTGCCATCGAAGCTGAAATCGAGGGGCCGATTACGGTCGATCAGCAAACCCATGGGAGCGGGTAGACGGCTCATCGGGCGGTCTCCTTGGCAGCAGTCGTGAAGTCGATTCGGGCGGTGAACACTTCCTTTGGGTCGAAGGTGCGCAGGATTTCGTCACTGCCGGTGTGGCGTTCAGCGAGGAACCAGTAGCTGGACGGGTTGTGCATCCACCACTCGCGGACCACGCCCAGGGTGTCTTCGCTGTTGAACACGTAGTCGGCCCATTCGGCGTCGCTGCAGGTCTGTGGGTCGGGCATCTGCTTGAACTCGCCGCCGTAGGTGAATTCGCTGATGTTGCGCGGCCCGTTGAGCGGGCAAGTCATGACTTTCATGTGTCGCTCCTCAGTGGCTGGCCGCTGTTGCGCCCATTTCGTTGACTTGCTGGAAGGTCGAGAACCGCTCAAGGCTAAACGGCTTGATCAGCTCCGGCACCTTGCCGCCGCTGGCCACAAGCTCGGCCATGGTCTTGCCGCAGATGGGCGTTGCCTTGAAGCCCCAGGTGCCCCAGCCGGCGTCGAGGTAGTAATTCCTCAGCGGCGACAGGCCCATGATCGGGCTGTAGTCCGGGGTCATGTCGGTGATCCCGGCCCACTGGCGCATCAGCTTGGCGTTGGCCAGAAACGGGAACATCTCGATGGCGTGGGCCAGCAGGCTTTCTTTCAAGTCCAGCGTCGAGCGGGTGTTGAACAATGGATAAGGATCGGAGCCGCCGCCAAACACCACTTCGCCACGGCTGGTCTGCTGCACGTAGCAGTGCAGGGCAGACGAGCTCACCAGCGGGTCGAGGAACGGCTTGAACGGCTGGGTGACCATGGCTTGCAGCGGGAAGGTCTGGATCGGCGAGCGAATTCCGGCCTTCTTCATCAGTTGCGAACTCATGCCCGCCACCGCCTGCACTGCGCAACCGCATTTGATCGTGCCGCGATTGGTCTTAACGGCCGTGATGGTGCCGTTCTCGATGACCAGCTCCTGCACTTCGGTGAGCTGATGAATCTCCACGCCGCGCTTGGCCGCCTGCTTGGCGTAGCCCCAGGCCACGGCGTCATGGCGCGCGGTGGCGCCGTCGATGTGCCAGAGGCCGGCGATCACCGGCAGGTGGCCGGGGTCGAGGTTGAGGGTCGGCACCAGTTCGCGAATCTGCTGGCGATCGATCATCTCGGTACGGCCGCCGAAGTGCTTGTTGACCTCGGCGCGCTGGCGGAACGAGCGCACGGTGGCGTCGGTGTGGGCCAGGGTCAGCTGGCCGCGATGGGAGTACATGATGTTGAAGTCGAACTCGTTGGAGAGGCCTTCGAACATACGCACCGATTCGGCGTAGAAGCGCACGCCCTCGCTGGTCAGGTAGTTGGAGCGGATCACGGCGGTGTTGCGCGCCGTGTTGCCGCCGCCCAGATAACATTTTTCCAGCACCGCGATATTGGTGATGCCGTGGTATTTCGACAGGTAGTAAGCCGTGGCCAGGCCATGACCGCCACCGCCGATGATCACCACGTCGTAGGAC
>CAURWS010000364.1:0-4906 GCA_963528485.1 uncultured Pseudomonas sp.
CGGCTGAGGTTATCCAGGCTGGTGGACACCTGGGCGTTCTCGATCTTGCTCAACATGCCCTGGCTGATCCCGGCGATGCGCGCCACATCGGCCAGTTTCAGTTCCTGCGCCTGGCGCTGGCGCTTGATCTGAATGCCCAGGTACTGCTCAAGCTTGAGCTTCGGTTGTTCTTCAGACGTACTCATCGGCTTTGCACGGTTTCCGTTCGATAATTTTAATTTCGCACCAGGAATGTGCGATTCGAGGACCCCGCCGCTTGGTCGGCAGCGGATTATTCCCTCAAGGAAAACGAGTTTCCCATATATACAGCCGAATTTCCGCCTCCCGCGCGATTCATTTCCTGGCATACCAAGTTGGCAAGACGCTTGCATTCCTCATGGGAAAGTAACTTTCCTGAATGGAATAAACATCCTTCAGACCCTGAGACACCGGTTATTGACCTTAACGTTTTGCTTATCGCCAGGAGTGAATGCTCATGTTGCCACCCGAAACACAGCGGCTGATCGAGGAACACGGGATCAAGTACGTGTTGGCCCAGTTCGTCGATATCCATGGTTCATCCAAGACCAAATCGGTGCCGGTGTCGGGCCTGGAAATGGTCGCCGAAGATGGCGCTGGCTTTGCCGGTTTCGCCATCTGCGGCATGGGCATGGAGCCCCACGGCCCGGACTTCATGGCCAAGGGCGATCTGTCGTCGCTGACCCCGGTGCCCTGGCAGAAGGGCTATGGCCGCGTGGTGTGCATCGGTCACGTCGAAGGCAAACCGTGGCCCTACGACAGCCGCTATGTGCTGCAGAAACAGGTCGAACGCCTGAGCGACCGTGGCTGGACCCTCAACACCGGCCTTGAGCCTGAATTCAGTCTGTTCAAGCGCGACGCTACGGGCAGCCTGCAACTGGTCGACGCCAGCGATGCGCTGGACAAACCCTGCTACGACTACAAGGGTCTGTCGCGCTCCCGTGAGTTTCTCGAACGCCTGACTGAAGCCCTGCAACCGGTGGGTTTCGACATCTATCAGATCGACCACGAAGACGCCAACGGCCAGTTCGAGATCAATTACACCTACAGCGATGCGATGGAGTCGGCGGACCGTTTCACCTTCTTCCGCATGGCCGCCGGTGAGATCGCCAATGACATGGGCATGATCTGCTCGTTCATGCCCAAGCCGGACCCGAAACGCGCGGGCAACGGCATGCACTTTCACCTGTCCATCGCCAGCGCCAGCAACAAGAACCTCTTCCACGACGCCAGCGACCCGAGCGGCATGGGCCTGTCGAAAATGGCCTATCACTTCGCCGCCGGTTTGCTGGCTCATGGACCTGCGCTGTGTGCCTTCGCGGCGCCCACCGTCAACTCCTACAAGCGGCTCGTTGTTGGGAATTCGCTGTCAGGCGCGACTTGGGCGCCAGCCTTCATTGCCTTTGGCGCCAACAACCGTTCGGCCATGGTTCGCGTGCCTTACGGCCGCCTGGAGTTCCGCCTGCCGGACGCTGGCTGCAACCCGTATCTGGTCAGCGCCGCGATCATCGCTGCGGGCCTGGATGGCATCGACCGCAAGCTGGAAATCGACAACCTCTGCAACGAGAACCTCTACAAACTGAGCCTGGAAGAGATCGCCGCCCGCGGCATCAAGACCCTGCCGCAGTCGCTCAAGGAAGCCTGCGATGCGCTGGAAGCCGACCCGCTGTTCGCCGAGGTGCTGGGCAACGAGATCGTCGGTGAGTTCATCCGCCTCAAGCGCATGGAGTGGGTGGAATACAGCCGCCATGTGAGCGATTGGGAGATCAAGCGCTACACCGAATTTTTCTAACGGCAGCTTCAAGCCACAAGTTTCAAGCCGCAAGAAAAAGCAGGTGTGCGGCGTACACAAATTTTTAAATCAACCTGGAAAGCTTGCAGCTTATGGCTTGCAGCTTTCCTCACGCAGTGAGGCTGCCTTTATGTGTGGAATCGTGGGTTTGTATCTCAAGAATCCGGCGCTGGAATCCCAGCTCGGCAAGCTTTTCGAACCGATGCTTGAAGCCATGACCGATCGAGGTCCGGACAGCGCGGGCTTCGCCATTTATGGCGATGAAGTGGCCGATGGCTGGGTCAAGCTGACTTTGCAGGCCACCACGGAAGGCTATGACTTCAAGGCGCTGATCGCGGCGCTGGAAGGCAAGCTTGGCGCTTCCCTGGACTGGTTCCAGAACGCCAGCGCCATCGTGCTCAAGATCAAGGCCGAAGAGGCCGCCGTACGTGCCGCCTTGGGCGAACTGGCCCCAACGGTGCGCATCATGAGCGCGGGCAAGAGCATCGAAATCCTCAAAGGCATGGGTTTGCCCAAGGAAATTTCCGAACGCTTTGGCCTGGGCAGCATGAAGGGCAGCCACATCATCGGCCACACCCGCATGGCCACTGAAAGCGCCGTGACCATGGAAGGCAGCCACCCGTTTTCCACCGGCGCCGACCTGTGTTTGGTGCACAACGGCTCGCTGTCGAATCACTTCCGTCTGCGCCAGGAACTGCGCCGTGAAGGGATCAACTTCGACACCGAGAACGACACCGAAGTCGCCGCGGGTTACTTGGCCTGGCGCCTGCAACAGGGCGACTCGCTGAAGACCGCGCTGGACAGCTCGCTGGAAGCGCTGGACGGGTTTTTCACCTTCGCCATCGGCACCCGCAACGGTTTTGCCGTGATCCGCGACCCGATAGCCTGCAAGCCCGCCATCCTCGCCGAGACCGACGATTACGTCGCCATGGCCTCGGAATATCAGGCGCTGTCGAGCCTGCCGGGCATCGAGAAGGCCAAGGTCTGGGAGCCTGTCCCGGCCACCATGTACATCTGGGAACGCGAGTCGGCTTAAGGAACGCACACATGAAAACCATCGATCTTTCCATCGCCAGCGTGCGTGATCTCAATCAGGCGCTGCACGACCAAGTCAAGAATCTTGAAGAACGTGAGTGGGTCGTGACCCATCCCAACGGCGCCCATAACCTGGCCGTCGGCGTCAACGAAGCGGTGTCCGTGGATATCCAGGGCCACGCCGGTTATTACTGCGCGGGCATGAACCAGAAGGCCTCGGTCACCGTACACGGCAACGTCGGCGTGGGCTGCGCCGAGAACATGATGTCCGGCTACGTGCGGGTCAAGGGCAGCGCTTCGCAAGCCGCGGGCGCCACGGCTCACGGCGGCCTCTTGGTCATCGAAGGCGACGCCGGGGCCCGCTGCGGCATTTCCATGAAAGGCATCGACATCGTGGTCGGCGGCAGCATCGGACACATGAGCTGCTTCATGGGCCAGGCCGGGCGTCTGGTGGTGTGCGGCGACGCAGGCGACGCGCTGGGCGACTCGCTGTACGAAACCAAAATCTTCGTCAAAGGCACGGTCGAGTCCCTGGGTTCGGACTGCATCGAAAAAGAGATGCGCGCCGAACACCTCGAAGAGCTGCAGGAGCTGCTCAATCGCGCCGGTTTCAACGAGAAGGCGTCGGACTTCAAACGCTACGGCTCGGCCCGTCAGCTGTACAACTTCAAAGTCGATAACGCGTCGGCGTACTGAGTCAGGAGCATTTCCATGAGCGAATCCAACACCCCCAAGGCAGCTCCGGTCCTGCGCGAATCGGCGGCCTTCGATCGTCTGGCCATCCAGGAAATCCAGCGTGCCGCTGAAACCGGCATCTACGACATTCGCGGCGGCGGCACCAAGCGCAAGCTGCCGCATTTCGATGACCTGCTGCTGCTCGGCGCCAGCGTGTCGCGCTATCCGCTGGAAGGCTACCGCGAGAAGTGCGGCACCGACGTGATCCTCGGCAACCGCTTCGCCAAGAAGCCGATTCACCTGAAAATCCCGGTGACCATCGCCGGCATGAGCTTCGGTGCATTGTCGGCCAACGCCAAAGAGGCCCTGGGCCGTGGCGCGACCATCGCCGGCACCAGCACCACCACCGGCGACGGCGGCATGACCCCGGAAGAACGCGGCCAGTCGCAGCATCTGGTCTATCAGTACCTGCCATCGCGCTACGGCATGAACCCGGACGACCTGCGCAAGGCCGACGCCATCGAGATCGTGCTGGGGCAGGGCGCCAAACCCGGTGGCGGCGGCATGCTGCTGGGCATGAAAGTTACTGAACGAGTGGCCGGGATGCGCACCTTGCCGATTGGCGTCGATCAGCGTTCAGCGTGCCGTCACCCGGATTGGACAGGCCCAGACGATTTGGCGATCAAGATTGCCGAGATCCGCGAGATCACCGACTGGGAAAAACCGATCTACGTGAAGATCGGCGCCAGCCGCCCGTACTACGACGTCAAGCTGGCGGTGAAGGCGGGCGCTGACGTGATCGTCCTCGACGGCATGCAGGGCGGCACCGCAGCGACTCAGGAAGTGTTCATCGAGCACGTTGGCATTCCGATTCTGCCGGCCATTCCGCAAGCCGTTCAGGCGCTGCAGGAAATGGGCATGCACCGCAAAGTGCAACTGATCGTCTCTGGCGGGATTCGCAATGGTGCAGACGTGGCCAAGGCCATGGCGCTGGGCGCGGATGCGGTGGCCATCGGCACGGCAGCGTTGATCGCACTGGGCGACAACCATCCGCGTCTGGATGACGAACTGAAAAAAATCGGTTCAGCCGCCGGTTTCTATGACGACTGGCAGAACGGTCGTGACCCGGCGGGCATCACCACCCAGGACCCTGAGCTGTCCAAGCGTCTGGATCCGGTCGAAGGCGGGCGCAGGTTGGCCAACTACTTGCGTGTCTTGGTGCTGGAAGCGCAAACCATGGCCCGCGCTTGCGGCAAGTCCCACCTGCATAACCTCGATCCTGAGGATTTGGTGGCCTTGACCGTGGAATCGGCGGCCATGGCCCGGGTGCCATTGGCAGGGACGTCGTGGATTCCGGGGCAGCAGTATTGAGGATTGATCCAGAGG
>CAURWS010000365.1:0-4901 GCA_963528485.1 uncultured Pseudomonas sp.
GCCTAACTTACTACAGATCCTACAGGTGTGGCAGGCGGCGTCTGTAACCCTTTGTGAAACTTTGACTACAAGATGTTCGTTACGCTTCATGAATAAAGCCATTTGAAAAAAGCTATGGCCCTTACTCAAATTCCACCGGAGCCTCATAACCGCCCTTGAAACCGCGCCCCAAAAGGTACTGCTCGCGGGAGCGATCACGGGAGGACGTCGGCTTGCGCATCTGCACCTTGTCGAACATCTTGCGCACATCCTTGTGGTAGCTATCAAAGCCTTCGCCCTGGAAGATCTTGATCAGAAAATCACCACCCGGACGCAGAACCCGACCAGCCAGGTCGAGCGCCAGCTCGCAAAGGAACATGGCACGTGGCATATCCACGGCGCTCAATCCACTCATATTGGGGGCCATATCGGAAATCACAAGGTCTACCTGTGTATTACCGATCGCCGCGAGGATCTGCTTGAACACCTCATCCTCGGTGAAATCCCCTTGAATGAAGGTCACATCGGGGATGCTGTCCATTTCAAGAATGTCGGAAGCAATCAAACGGCCTTGACCACCGATCAGACGACTGGTCACCTGGGACCAGCCTCCAGGCGCCGCGCCAAGGTCGACGACCGTCATGCCAGGACGGATCAGACGGTCTTTTTCCTGGATCTCCAGCAGCTTGTAACTGGCGCGCGAACGATAGCCGTCCTTCTGCGCTTGTTTGACGAAAGGGTCGTTGAAATGCTCTCTGAGCCAGTTATGGCTGCTTTTTGAACGCTGCGCCACGGGGCACCTCGGTGATAAAGGGTCGTGATTAACTGGGCGGAGCCACGGCCCCTCGGGTAAAATGCCCGCCAATTTTACAGAATCAGACGAAAAGGGTCAGATTATGCCGCTCAATAACGAGCAGAAGAAACAATACAAATCCATTGGTCATGACCTCAAGCCAGTCTTGATGGTCGCGGGCAATGGCCTCAGCGAAGGCGTACTGGCCGAGCTTGACCGTGCTTTGGTCGATCATGAACTGATCAAGGTTCAGATCAAGCTGGAAGACCGCGACGAGCGTCGCGCCGTGATCGAAGAACTGTGCAAGCAGGGTCGTGCCGAACTGGTGCAGACCATCGGCAAAATGGCGTTGATCTACCGCAAGAACCCACAGCCTAACAAACAGCTGTCCAACATTCACCGTTACAAGTAACGGCGAACCCCGTCAGGAGGCGCGACCTGCGCGCCTCTGAGCGGCACCCACCTTTCATCGCAAGCCACTCCACCGGAGCGGCCCGCAACTCAAACGGTCAGATGTGCTTGACCTCAACGATCTCGTATTCGATCACGCCGCCAGGGGTCTTGATCGCCACGACATCGCCTTCTTCCTTGCCAATGATAGCCCGGGCAATCGGCGCACCGACCGAAATCTTGCCCAGTTTGATGTTGGCTTCGTCTTCACCCACGATCTGGTACGTCACCTGATCGTCAGTCTCAACGTTGGCCAGCTCGACGGTTGTACCGAAAATCACCTTGCCCGTGTGGGCAATAGTGGTGACGTCGATCACAACCGAATTCTGCAGACGACCTTCGATGTCACGAATCCGCGCTTCAACCATGCCCTGCTCCTCGCGGGCGGCATGGTATTCGGCGTTTTCTTTCAGGTCGCCCAGCTCTCGCGCTTCACCAATGGCCTGGCTCAGGCGCGGACGCTCGACCTTGCTCAGGTGGTGCAGCTCGTCTTCCAGGGCGCGAGCGCCCTGAACGGTCATCGGATATTTGGTAATGCTCATGCCTTCAACCCTGCATGTAGATCCTGCAAGCGACGCACGGTCTTTTCAGGACCGAACTTCAGCGCTTCACAGATGGCCTCGCCCGCAGCAATGGTCGTGGTGCAGTAGATCTTGTGCTGCAGGGCATTACGACGGATGGAGTAGGAATCGGCGATCGACTGGCGACCTTCGGTGGTGTTGATGATCAAAGTGACTTCGTCGTTCTTGATCATGTCGACCACATGCGGGCGACCTTCGGTCACTTTGTTCACGCGACGCACCTTCAGGCCTGCTGCTTCGATCAGGCGTGCAGTACCGGCCGTGGCGACGACTTCGAAGCCCAGCTCGATCAGGCTGCGCGCAACGCCAGCCACCAGAGGTTTGTCATCGTCACGCACGCTGATGAACGCAGTACCGCCGGTCGGCAGCACTTCGCTGGCGCCCATTTGCGCCTTGGCGAACGCTTCGCCGAAGGTGTCACCGACACCC
This sequence comes from uncultured Pseudomonas sp., assembly GCA_963528485.1. Classification (GTDB taxonomy): domain Bacteria; phylum Pseudomonadota; class Gammaproteobacteria; order Pseudomonadales; family Pseudomonadaceae; genus Aquipseudomonas. The sequence goes on from CAURWS010000365.1 coordinate 2,233, forward strand.
ATGACTTCACCGGTCGACTTCATCTCCGGGCCCAGGATCGGGTCCACACCCGGGAATTTGGCGAATGGGAACACCGCCTCTTTCACGCTGTAGAAGTTCGGAATGATTTCCTTGGTGAAGCCCAGTTCTTTCAGGGTTTTACCGGCCATGACGCGTGCAGCGATCATTGCCAGGGAAACCCCGATGCACTTGGAAACGAACGGCACGGTGCGCGAGGCACGCGGGTTCACTTCGATGACGTAGATGTCTTCGCCCTGCAGCGCCAGCTGAACGTTCATCAGACCGACGACGCCCAACTCCAGGGCCATTTTCTTGACCTGTTCGCGCATCTCGTCCTGGATGTGCGCAGGCAGCGAGTACGGCGGCAGCGAGCATGCGGAGTCACCGGAGTGAACGCCTGCCTGTTCGATGTGCTGCATGATCGCGCCGATCACGACGTCAGTGCCGTCGCAGACCGCATCCACGTCCATTTCGATGGCGCAGTTAAGGAAGTGGTCCAGCAGCACAGGGCTGTCGTTGGACACTTGAACCGCTTCACGCAGGTAGCGCTTGAGTTCTTCTTCCTGGTAGACGATTTCCATCGCGCGGCCGCCCAGTACGTAGGACGGACGAACCACCAGCGGGTAACCGATCTTGGCGGCGGCACGAATCGCTTCGTCTTCGCTGCGCACGGTGGCGTTTGGCGGCTGACGCAGGTTCAGGCGCTCAACCATTTGCTGGAAGCGCTCACGGTCTTCTGCACGGTCGATGGCGTCAGGGCTGGTGCCGATGATCGGCACGCCAGCGGCTTCCAGAGCGCGGGCCAGTTTCAGCGGGGTCTGGCCGCCGTACTGGACGATCACGCCTTTTGGCTTCTCGACGCGGACGATTTCCAGCACGTCTTCCAGGGTCACGGGTTCGAAGTACAGGCGATCAGAGGTGTCGTAGTCAGTCGATACGGTTTCCGGGTTGCAGTTGACCATGATGGTCTCGTACCCGTCGTCGCGCAGCGCCAGTGCCGCGTGTACGCAGCAGTAGTCGAACTCGATGCCCTGGCCGATACGGTTAGGACCGCCACCCAGGATCATGATCTTGTCGCGCGTCGAAGGGTTGGCTTCGCACTCTTCTTCGTACGTGGAGTACATGTACGCGGTGTCGGTGGCAAACTCGGCGGCGCAGGTGTCGACGCGCTTGTAGACCGGGTAGATCTCAAGCTTGTGACGATGGGTTCGAACGCTCTTCTCGGTCACGCCCAGCAGTTTGGCCAGACGCGCGTCGGAGAAGCCTTTGCGCTTCAGACGGAACATCACGTCACGGTCGATGGCCGACATGCCCATGGTCTTGACCTTCTCTTCTTCCTTGATCAGATCTTCGATCTGCACCAGGAACCAAGGGTCGATCATGTTCATGCCGAAGATCTGCTCAACGGTCATGCCGGCGCGGAAGGCGTCGGCGACGTACCAGATGCGCTCGGCGCCCGGAACAGTCAGCTCGCGCTTGAGGATGCTCGCGCTTTCGGAGTCGCTCAGGTCCAGCTTTGGATCAAGACCGCTGACGCCCACTTCCAGACCGCGCAGAGCTTTCTGCAGGGATTCCTGGAAGGTGCGGCCGATGGCCATGACTTCACCGACCGACTTCATCTGAGTGGTCAGGCGCGCGTCGGCCTTGGAGAACTTCTCGAAGGCGAAACGTGGCAGTTTGGTGACGACGTAGTCGATGGATGGCTCAAAGGACGCCGGAGTCTTGCCACCAGTGATGTCGTTCTGCAGCTCGTCCAGGGTGTAACCCACAGCCAGCTTGGCCGCGACCTTGGCGATCGGGAAGCCGGTGGCCTTCGAGGCCAGAGCCGAGGAACGCGATACACGCGGGTTCATCTCGATCACGACCATACGGCCGGTGTCCGGGCAGATACCGAACTGCACGTTGGAACCGCCGGTTTCAACGCCGATCTCGCGCAGGACCGCCAGCGAGGCGTTACGCAGGATCTGGTATTCCTTATCGGTCAGGGTCTGTGCAGGAGCGACGGTGATCGAGTCACCGGTGTGCACGCCCATCGGGTCGAAGTTTTCGATGGAGCAGACGATGATGCAGTTGTCCTTTTTGTCGCGGACAACTTCCATTTCGTATTCTTTCCAGCCGATCAGGGATTCGTCGATAAGCAACTCTTTGGTTGGCGACAGGTCCAGACCACGGGCGCAGATTTCTTCGAATTCTTCACGGTTGTACGCGATGCCGCCACCGGTGCCGCCCATGGTGAAGGACGGACGGATGATGCACGGGAAGCCCAGCTTCTCGAGGACCGCATTGGCCTCTTCCATGCTGTGGGCGATGCCGGAACGCGGGCATTCCAGACCGATGGCCTTCATGGCCTTGTCGAAACGCGAGCGGTCTTCGGCCTTGTCGATGGTGTCAGCGTTGGCACCGATCATTTCTACGCCGAACTTCTCCAGAACGCCTTCGCGCTCCAGATCCAATGCGCAGTTCAGGGCGGTCTGGCCGCCCATGGTTGGCAGCAGTGCGTCCGGACGCTCTTTCTCGATGATCTTGGCGACGGTCGCCCACTTGATCGGCTCGATGTAAGTGGCGTCGGCCATGGCCGGGTCGGTAAAGAAGGTGGCCGGGTTGGAGGTCACCAGGATGACGCGGGAACCCTAGTAGCCCAGTGCCTTGCCGGCCTCGGCGCCCGAGTA
>CAURWS010000366.1:0-4900 GCA_963528485.1 uncultured Pseudomonas sp.
GGGTGGGGTTGGGCGTGGTCATTGGCCGTTCGCGCTGGGCCGAAGACCTGCTGCTGCCGCCACTGGAAGTGCTGCGACCGATTCCGGCCGTGGCGTGGATTCCGCTGGCGATCCTGATGTTCCCGTCATCCGAGCTGTCGATGGTGTTCATCACCTTCACCGGCGCGCTGTTTCCGATCCTGCTCAACACCGTGCATGGCGTTGAAGGGGTCGATCCGCGGCTGATCGCGTCAGCGAAATGCCTGGGGGCAGGGCGTCGGGCGATTCTGCTGGAGGTCATCCTGCCGGGGGCGGCGCCAAGCATTATCACGGGGCTGGCAATCGGCATGGGCACCTCATGGTTTTGCCTGGTGACGGCCGAAATGATCTCCGGGCAGTTCGGCATCGGTTATTACACCTGGGAGTCGTACACCATCCAGAATTACGCCGACATCGTCGTCGGCATGCTGCTGATCGGCCTGCTGGGCATGGGTAGCAGCCTGTTGATCAAACGTCTGGGGCAGCTGTTCACCCCCTGGCATCGATCACGAGGAAAAGCCTGATGAACGTTGCAACCAGCCCGGCCGGTCGCGTCGACATACACGGCATCACCATCGCGTTGGGCGAAGGGCAAAACGCATTTCAGGCCGTGCAGGCGCTGGACTGTCATATCGAGTCGGGCCAGTTCGTCTGCATTCTCGGGCCGTCCGGTTGCGGCAAGTCGACCCTGCTCGGCGCACTGGCCGGGCACCTGCAACCGGTCGAGGGCAACCTCAAGGTCGATGGCGTGGCCGTCCAGGGCCCATCGCCCCAGCGCGGCATGGTGTTCCAGCAGCACACGTTGTTCCCCTGGCGCAGCGTGCGCGAAAACGTCGCCTTCGGCCTGAAAATGAACGGCGTGGGCAAGGCCGAGCGCCTGGCCGCCGCCGATGAAATGCTGGCCTTGGTGGGCCTTGAAGGCTTCGCCGGGCACTGGCCCAATCAACTGTCCGGCGGCATGCAGCAGCGGGTGGAGATCGCCCGGGTGCTGATCAACCGCCCGCGGCTGTTGCTGATGGACGAACCCTTCGGCGCGCTGGACGCCCTGACCCGCATGAAAATGCAGGCGCTGTTGCTGGATATCTGGACGCGCATCCGCACCACCGTGGTGTTTGTGACCCACGACATCGACGAAGCGCTGTTTCTGGCCGACCGGATCCTGGTGATGAGTTCACGCCCCGGGCGTTTCATCGAAGACCTGCAACTGGACTTCCCGCGCCCGCGCAGCACCGAACTGGTCACCCGCCCTGAATTTTCCCGCTTGAAGCGCCATTGCCTCGAGCCGCTGCACCACGAGGACGGTCGGCAATTGCCGCGCCTGAACCCCCTCGGGCTTCCCAACGATCACGACGGACTGCGACTGGCCCTATGACTGACCTGAATAGCTACTTTGACGACATCGACCACCCTGACATTCTCGCGCTGCAAACCAGGCTCCAGGACCCGGATGCCGGCGTTCGGCGCATTGCCTTGATCGAACTGGCCGATCTGGAAGAGCCAGAGGGTCTGGACTGGCTGACCCACTCGCTGGCATCGGACCCTTCAGAGTCAGTGCGTGCCCAGGCAGCGGCCTTGCTCGAGGCCTGGGAGGAGCCAGACGTGGTGGAGGCCTTGTGCGAGGCGCTGACCGATCCCGAAGCCGCCGTGCGCGAGGCTGCTGCGCAAAGCCTCAGCGTGCTGAAGACTGTCGAGGCGGGCAGGGTGATCTTGCCGTGGACCACCCATGCCGAGGTCAGCGTACGCATCGCGGCGTTTCGTGCCTTGCGTGAGTTGCGTCTCGAAGAAGCCGCGCCCGCCGCCTTGCAAGCGTTGGCCGATGAAGATGCTGCTGTGCGCCGTGAGGCCGTGGGTGTGCTGGGCTGGCTGAAGCGCACCGACGCCCTGCAAACCCTCGCCACGCTGGCCAGCAATGATCCCGACAGCGAAGTGCGTCGCGCTGCGACTGGGGCGTTGGGGCTGGCGAGCAACGCCGACGTCTTGCCTGCCTTGCGCAAGGCCTTGCAGGACGACGCCTGGCAAGTGCGCGAGGAAGCGGCGACGACGCTGGGCAAGGTCGGGCATCAGGATGCCGGGGCTGCCTTGATCGAGGCGTTGAGCGATGAGTACTGGCAGGTGCGCCTGCGCGCGACCCGCAGCCTGGGCCGTTTGCGGCATCCCGAATCACTGTGGCCGCTGGTCGAGACCCTGACCCACAGCATCAGCAACCTGCGCAAGGAAGCGGCGCTGGCCTTGGGCGAATTGCGCGACAGCCGCGCCAAGGCCGCCCTGCAGCAACTCGAACACGACGGCGATCCGGAAGTGCGCAAGGCCGTGCGCATCGCCCTGGCGCAATTGCCATGATCGCCGCGCCCGTTGCCATCGGCAATTCCCGGGAGCTGCAGCGGCTGCGCCTGAACTGGGGCGATGGTCGCGAGCAACACATCGATCACGTGCTGCTACGCCAGCAATGCCCCTGCTCGCATTGCCGGGCGTTTCGCTTGAAGGGGATGAAGCCTGTGGTCGCGGCGTCTGTGCATCTGGTGGCGATCAACCCGCAGGGCTACGGGTTGCAGCTGGTGTTCAGCGACGGGCATCAGCGGGGGATATATCCGTGGGCGTATCTGGCGGGGTTGAGGGATGGCCCGGTTTCCGTTTCTGCCCGGAAGGCGTAGAAGCCTCCGGTCAGAATCAAACGCAAAGCGCGTCAGAGCCGATGGCTCAATACCGCGCCTTATCAATCCACTCCAGCGACGTGCGCCAGATACAGATCCCTAGAAAATACGCCGACATCGCCAGCCACAGGCTCAACACCCAGGAACCGTTGTAAGGGTGGTTGATCACCAACAGAAAACTGCACAGAAACCACACAGTGGTCACGGCAATGTTCAGTGGCATGAAGCGGCGCACGCGAAACGGGTGCAGGAACTTCATCCGTGTCACCGTCAGCAGGGCCAGGCAGATCACGGTAATGAAGGTCAGCCATGGCGCTGGCGACAAGATATAGACGCACAGCGCGACCACGTTCCAAGCCGCCGGGAAGCCTACGAAGTAGTTGTCCTTGCTCTTCATCTCGGTGTTGCAGAAGCAGAACAGCGACGACACCAGAATGATCGAGATGGTCAGCAGCAGGGTGTAGTCGGGCAGGGGGATGTAGCGGTAGATGAACAGCGCCGGGATGAACACGTAGGTCAGGTAGTCGATCACCAGATCCAGTACCGAACCGTCGAAATGCGGCAGGACCGACTGCACGTTAAGCTTGCGCGCCAGCGAGCCGTCCAGCCCGTCGACGATCAGGGCGATCCCCAGCCACAGCAGGCAGGCCTTGGGCTGGTTGTCGAATAGGGCAATGGTCGCCAAAAAAGCGAGGACGACGCCGGTGGCCGTGAAACCATGGGCGCCCCATGCTTTGAGCCAGGCGATGCGTTGAATTGGAATCATGGACGGTCCTTCTGGAAATAAAACTGGCCCGGTCCACTCATCGCAGCGATGAACGGTAGACCTGGCCAGAGGTGCAACTATCGACCGGCCATCGGTCGATAAGGTTCACCCCCTACCTCTACACGGTAGCAGGCGGCGCGAGCTTTCGTTGCTCAATTATCAGAAGGCCAGCAGGATTGACGGCGCAAGGCGTGTCACTGGTCGGCTGGCGGGGAAAAGAGGCATTTTGCTGGCCCCTCTGACGCGTTTACCTCGGCACAATCCTCGGCCTATCAGGGAGTTAGCCAAGGATTTGCATGCAGATTATCAAGTTTGCGCTGGCGTTTTGTGCACTCTCCAGCCTCGCCAATCCGGCGTTTGCACGGGATTTGAGCAAGAACGAACGCGACCTCTGCACCTGGGGCGCAGGGATTGCCGGGATGGCGCAGAGCTACAAACTCGCAGGGCTGACCCTCTACGGCGCGCGGAACAAACTCCAGGCCCGGCACTTTCCTCAGCAGTGGATGCGCATGAGCGCGCTGGGCATTACCGAACAGACCTACGACAGCCCCTCACGCATGAGCCCGGAAAGTGTCAGGCAGGTCTATTACGAAGGATGCACCCGGCATGAACTGGCACGCCGGTAATCCTGGGCTTTATGACGACAGCCGCTGCATCAGGTAAGCCTCACCCGTGACCCGGATCAACGGGTGCGGCGTGATCTGGCAGGTCTTCACCACGGTAAAACCGTGACGCTCATAAAAGCGCCGAGCGCCCGTGTTCTCGGCGTAATCGATCAGGCTCAGGCCTTTGAGCTGCATGGCTTCGGCGCGCTGCTGCGCACGTTGAAGAAAGCCCAGGCCCAACCCCTTGTTCCGCCAAGCTTCGTGCAGCGCCAGGCTTGAGATGTACAGCGTGTCGGGGACTTCCATGTCGGTGTAGGGCGCCAGCACCGGGTCAGTCACCGGCGACGGGTTGGGGTCTTCGCGCATGGCATAGCTGTGCATCATGCCGATGACCTCGCCATGGGCTTCGGCGATCAGACAATTCTGGTAGGAGAAATCCACATCTTCTCGGGCGTAACGTCGAGCGCCTACGTCCAGCAATGCTTCTCCCGACTCCGCCAACTGGCTCCAGATGTAATCCGAGGCACCTTCCGAGGTGATCTGAAACAGACGGGCAATTTCACGGGCATCCGCCGCCGTGGCCGGACGAAACTCGACAGTCATTCACAAGGCTCCGCAAGACATTGGGCGCCCGTTATAGCGTGGAAATAAAAGCCCTCGCCAACGCATGACGTGGCCGCGTCGCTATCAGGCTGACGGCCGTCGCTATGGGGTGTCGAGAAGGCGAGCAGGGGAGAAAGACCGGTCGAGGGCGCCCGTTGGGCGCGCGCCGTGCCACCCCACGGGGGCGCCCCGGGCATGGGTTTTATAAGGGACCCCGGGGCGGGATTACCCCCCCCCGGGGCGCGGGCACGCCGGGG
>CAURWS010000367.1:0-4883 GCA_963528485.1 uncultured Pseudomonas sp.
GTTTTCAACCGAGAAGCTGCTGACCGCCAAGTGTTTCGGGTTGTTCAGCGGACGCCAGATCCACTCGCCATTGGCTGCCTGAATCGACAGACCGCTGGAGTCGTGCAGCTCGCGACGGTAGTTGAGAACTTTCGACGGCTGGTTGGCGCCGAACAGGTACATGCTGGTCAGCGGCGCAACGCCCAGTTTGCCGACCTTTTCACGCAGGAACATGCGCGACTGCACGTCGACCAGGGTGTTGGTGCCCGGACGCAGGGTCAGTTTGTAGGCACCAGTGGCGCGCGGGGAGTCGAGCAGCGCGAAGATCACCAGATGCTGTTCATCCGGGTTTGGCTTCTCGATCCAGAATTCGGTGAAACGCGGGAATTCTTCACCCGACGACATCGCAGTGTCGATGGCCATGCCGCGAGCGGACAAGCCATACACCTGACCTTTGCCGATGACGCGGAAGTAGCTCGCGCCCAGCATGGTCATGATTTCGTCCTGCTTGTCGTCCTTGTTGATCGGATAAGTCACGCGGAAACCGGCCCAACCGAGGTTTTCGGTCGCTTTAGGGTCGAACTTCACGCCGCCGAAATCGAAACTGTTCGGGTCGTACTTGATTTCGTTGACGGTGGTCGCGGTCACTTCATTGATCTTCACCGGCGTGTCGAAGTGCATGCCCTGGTGATAGAACGAGATCTTGAACGGCGTCTTGTCAGCGGCCCATTCGGCCTTGTCCTGCAAGAAGCGGATCTTTTGGTAGTCCGCAAACTTCATGTCGCGGAATTCCGCCGGAAGATTGCTCTTGGGCGCTACGAATTTCTGTCCGGCCAGATCTTTGGCCTTTGTCGCCACGTCGTCCAGATCGAACGCCCAGAGTTGGCTGGCGCCGAACAGACAGAACAAAGCCGACCCGGCCAACAAAACGCTACGCAGGCGCTTTCCAGGGGTCTTTGGTGCATTACATGGACTAACAATCACGAGCAACCCTCGCCGAAAACAGATGAAGAAACCAACGGCCAGCCATCAAATGCCGGGTTGGCGAGCATTGTTCCGACTCCGAAAGGGGCCAATGATTCCCCAAACGATTTCGGACCAGTCTGCGTTTTTACCGATTTGACGGGCAATCGCCCGTCTTTGTAGCGCGCGATTATCTAGTAGCCCGCGTTACAACGCATCAGGGGAAACGAAGTATTTATGGCTTTTTGCCTAATAAATTCAGGTACGTCAGACAAACTGTGCTTTTTACGTCTCAAGCAAAAATGTCACTGGGCCATCATTGATCAAATGCACCTGCATATCCGCACCAAATTGGCCCGCGGCGACCGTTCTGTGCGAGGTTTTAGCCTTTTCCAGCAAATAGTCAAACAATTCGGCGCCCAATGCCGGCGGCGCGGCTTTGGAAAAGCTCGGGCGCATGCCGCTCTTGGTGTCGGCGGCCAGGGTAAACTGCGAAACCAGCAGCAAACCGCCGTCCACGTCGAGCAATGAACGGTTCATTTTGCCGTCATCGTCGCTGAACACCCGATAGTTAAGCAGCTTGAGCAGCATTTTGTCGGCGCAGGCTCTGGTGTCCTGAGGCTCGATGCCGACCAGCACCAGCAGACCATGATCGATCGCGCCCACGGTGACGCCCGAAACATCAACGCGCGCACTGCTGACGCGTTGCAGTAAGCCTTTCATTCACAAACCTCTTCTTACAACTGTTCACTAGGCCTTTATGCGTGAAAGCCTGTCAGGCCTCTTCCGGCGGCAGATCGAGCAAACGCCGCGCCACTTGCGCCGCCGCGCGCACCAACGCGTCAGTAATGCCCGGTTCGGACGCCGCGTGCCCGGCATCGCGGATCACCTGCAATTCGCTGTTCGGCCAGTTCTGGTGCAGCTCCCAGGCGTTGTCCAGCGGACAAATCACGTCATAGCGGCCATGCACAATGATCCCCGGCAGGTGGGCGATCTTGGGCATGTCGCGGATCAGCTGGTTTTCTTCAAGGAAAGCATTATTGGTGAAGTAGTGGCATTCGATGCGCGCGATGGACAGCGCCCGCTGTGGCTCGGAGAAGCGGTCGACCACCAGCGGGTTCGGACGCAGCGTTGCGGTGCGGCCTTCCCATGTGGACCAGGCCTTGGCGGCGTGCATCTGGGCGATCTGATCGCTGCCGACCAAACGTTTGTGAAAGGCCGTCAGCAGGTCACCGCGCTCGTCCTGCGGAATCGGCGCCAGGTAATCCTGCCAGTAATCCGGGAACAGACGGCTCGCGCCTTCCTGATAGAACCATTTGATCTCCTGCGGGCGGCACAGAAAAATGCCGCGCAGAATCAGCGCATGCACGCGGTCCGGATGGGCCTGCGCATAAGCCAGCGCCAGGGTCGAACCCCAGGAACCGCCGAACAGCACCCATTTATCGATGCCCAAATGCTTGCGGATGCGCTCAAGGTCTTCGACCAGATGCCAGGTGGTGTTGTTTTCAAGACTCGCGTGGGGCGTCGACCGGCCGCAGCCGCGCTGATCGAAGGTGATGATGCGGTACAGATTCGGATCGAAGTAGCGGCGGCTCTGCGCGTCGCATCCCGCCCCTGGTCCGCCGTGAATGAACACCACGGGCAAGCCTTCCGGCGAGCCGCTTTCATCGACATACAGCACATGAGGCTCTTGCACTGCCAGATCGTGCCGGGCGTAAGGTTTGATCTGCGGGTACAAAGTCTGCATAGGTGCTCCACAAGTCCAATTCAGGGGCTTCTATTTATTTGCCGTTGGGCATCATAAACCCGAAATGACAAATGATCATATTGGCGCATTGACGCTCGTTTGGCCGAAGCTGGAACGATCGATGCAAGTACCGAGGCAAGTGTAGAAGGCGTGGCTGACAACTTGAAACGTCAGCGAACCTGAGCGCGTTGTCTGAGTCGAACCGAGGGTCGTGCCATCGGATTTTTCGTCCAGTCGACAGGACATAACCGGTGATACGCCCTACAGTCACACCACCCCATTTAATCGTCCAACCAACTTGAGGTCGTACCCGATGTCTCCGGAACCCAATGTTCGTGACGCTGAAGTGGCAGCCTTCCGTGAAGCTGTGCTCAACAAACTCGAGTTTGCCGTCGGCAAAGACGCCGCCCACGCGTTCGACCATGACTGGTTCATGGCAATCGCCCTGGCAACGCGCGACAAGATGGCCGAGAAGTGGATGAAGCACACGCGGTACGTCTACAAGCAGGAAAAGAAACGCGTCTATTACCTCTCGCTAGAGTTTCTGATCGGGCGTCTGATGTTCGACAGCCTGAGTAACCTGGGCATCCTGGAAACCGCCCGCGAGGCGCTGAAAGGCCTGAACGTCGATCTGGAAAGAATTCGCACCCTGGAGCCCGACGCGGCGCTGGGCAACGGCGGCCTGGGCCGTCTGGCTGCGTGCTTCATGGAAAGCATGTCGACCCTGGGCATTGCCGGTCACGGCTACGGCATTCGTTATGAGCACGGCCTGTTCCGTCAGGCCATCGTCGACGGCTGGCAGCAGGAGCAGACCGAGAACTGGCTGGATTTCGGCAACCCGTGGGAGTTCGAACGCCCGGAAGTGATCTACCAGATCGGCTTCGGTGGCAGCGTGCAACCGGTGCTCGACGTCACCGGTGCTCCGGTGCTGGACGCCTCGGGTGAAACTCGTCAGGTGTGGAACGCCGGGGAAACCGTGCGGGCCATTGCCTACGACACGCCCGTGGTGGGCTGGCGGGGCAAGGCCGTGAACACGCTGCGCCTGTGGCGTGCACGCGCGGTTGAAGACTTGCACCTTGAGCGTTTCAACGCCGGCGACCACGTCGGTGCGGTGGCGGAAGTCGTGCGCGCCGAGAGTATTTCCCGTGTGCTCTACCCCAACGACAGCACCGAAGCGGGCCAGGAATTGCGCCTGCGTCAGGAGTACTTTTTCGTCTCGGCCTCGCTGCAGGACTTGCTGCGTCGCCACAAGAACATGGGCTACACCATCAACAGCCTGCCGGAACATGCGGCGATCCAGATGAACGACACGCACCCCTCGATCGCGGTGGCCGAGCTGATGCGTATCCTCATCGACCTGTATGACGTGGAGTGGGACGAAGCCTGGCGCATCACCGTCGGCACCCTCGCCTACACCAACCACACCCTGCTGCCGGAGGCGCTGGAAACCTGGTCGGTCGGTCTGATGGAACGCATGCTGCCGCGCCACATGCAGATCATTTACCTGATCAATGCCCAGCACATCGACACCGTGCGTGCCGAACACCAGGACGACCCGGATCTGTTCGGCCTGCTGCGCGCCGTCTCGCTGATCGAGGAAGACAACGGCCGCCGTGTACGGATGGGCAACCTGGCCTTCATCGGTTCGCACAGCATCAACGGCGTATCGGCGCTGCACACGCAACTGATGCGCAAGACCGTGTTCGCCCAGCTGCACAAGCTTTACCCCGAGCGCATCAACAACAAAACCAACGGCATCACCTTCCGCCGCTGGCTGTTCCAGTCCAACCCGCAGCTCACCTCGATGTTGGTGGACAAGCTCGGCGAGCAGGTACTGGATAACCACGAAACCGCGCTGCTTGGGCTTGAGCCGCTGGCCGACAATACAGCGTTCCAGAAAGAGTTCGCCGCGCAACGACTGCAAAGCAAAACCGCGCTGGCCAACATCGTGCAGGAACGACTGGGCATCACGCTCAACCCTGAAGCCCTGTTCGACGTGCAGGTCAAACGGATTCACGAGTACAAGCGCCAATTGCTGAACCTGTTCCACACCGTGGCGCTGTATCAGGCCATGCGCGCCGACCCGAGCACCAACTGGGTGCCGCGGGTGAAGATCTTCGCGGGCAAGGCGGCGGCCAGTTATCACTCGGCCAAGCTGATCATCAAGCTGGCGAACGACATCGCCCGCACGGTG
>CAURWS010000368.1:0-4879 GCA_963528485.1 uncultured Pseudomonas sp.
GATGGGGACGGGGGGGTCGGCGGGGGGGTGGGGGGCGGGGGGGGGGGGGGGGGGTTTGCATCCCCCCTGCGCCGCCCCCCCCACCCCCCCGGCCCCCCCCCCCCCCGCTCCTACAGAATCACCCCAGGCATGCCCGTCATAGCGCCCTTCACCGTGCGATCGGCAAACTCGTCGTCGATTTGATCTCCGACAGCGCTACGGTCGAATTCACTTCCTGAATCCCCGGCACCAACGACAGCTTCTCGAAGAAAAACCGCTCGTACGCCTCGATGTCCGGCGTGACGATGCGCAGCAAGAAGTCCACCGACCCCATCAGCACATAGCACTCCAGCACCTCGGGAAACCCGCGAATCGCCTCGGTGAATTCCGTGAAGTTCGAGCGGCCGTGGGCGTTGAGTTTCACCTCGGCGAAAATCTGCGTGTTCAGGCCGATCTTCTTGCGATCCAGCAGCGTCACCTGCCTGCGGATCACGCCTTCGTCCTTGAGCCGCTGAATCCTGCGCCAGCAAGGCGATTGCGACAGCCCCACCGTTTCAGCGATCTGCGCGCTGGAAAGCGAGGCATCCTCCTGCAGCAGCGCGAGGATCTTGCGGTCGTAGGCGTCCAGTTCGATTTGCATAAGTTATTCCTGATACAGGCCAGGTACGCATTAACAAGTCGAAACAAGCGTAATCCAGTCGATCATGGATCAGAAATTTCTTTTTTGGCATGTAAAACTTTCTCCCACTCATACAGCTCGTCCCGGCCCAGTCAGCCCCGGGACGAAAACAGGAGCGTTCAGCATGCCGCACCTCGAAGCCGTCACCACCGCCCCGCTTCGCCCCGACGCCTGGTCGGCCAGCAATGCCCATTGCCGGTCGCGCTACCAGATTCTGGCCGAATCCGAGCCGGACCTGATCTGCCGGGTGCTGAATCTGTTCGCCATGCAGTACCTGATCCCGCAGCAGGTCAGCGTCTTGCAGCAGGAAGGCATGTTGATGATCGACGTCGAAGTGGACGGCATGACCTGGCATCGAGCCCAGGTGATTGGCGAAAAAATGCGCAACCTGATCAATGTTTGCTCAGTGGCACTGGAACCGATCGGCGATTTTCACGTCATACCCGAGCCCGTCTCACTCGCTGTCGGTTGAGCGCGCCGAAAATATTGGCAACGCTTCACTACCTGCAGGACGCAACAACTGGCACGCTTGGGACTACTCTTGCTTATCTTCATGCTTATCTGCGAAGTAAGCCGTCTCGTCCGAAGGAGCCCGCATGTCCGTCCTCGCCTCATCTTCCCAGGACCGCTGGCTGGATCTGAATGAAATACTGCGTGACCTCGTCGCGCAGGGATACCTCGACCAGGACAATGCCGAATACGCGCTGACCTTGCGCCGAAGCGCGCAAAACCTGCAGGCCCACCCGCTGGAATTCGTCGCGGCGCAGCAATTCGACAACCACAAGCGCCCTGGCAAAAAGCTCGATCTGGAAACCCTGACCGCCTGGCTCGCCGAACAGGCCGGGCAACCTTACATGCGTATCGACCCGTTGAAGATCAACGTGGCCGCCGTCACGCCGTTGATGTCTTACGCCTTTGCCCAGCGCCACAAGATTCTGGCCGTCGCCGTGGACCGCGAATGCGTGACCATCGCCAGCGCCCAGCCTTACGTGAAGGCGTGGGAAGCCGACCTGATGCACGTGCTGAAAATGCCGATCAAGCGTGTGGTCGCCAACCCGGTCGATGTGCAGAAACTGGCCGTCGAGTTTTACCGGCTGGCCAAATCGGTGAGTGGCGCCAGCGCAACTGATCAGAAAGTGAGCAACCTGGGCAACTTCGAACAGCTGCTCAAGCTCGGCGCCAGCGATCAGGAACCCGACGCCAACGACGCGCACATCGTCAACATCGTCGACTGGCTGTTCCAGTACGCCTATCAGCAGCGCGCCAGTGACATCCATATCGAGCCGCGCCGAGAGGCCGGGACCGTGCGCTTTCGCATCGACGGCGTGCTGCACAACGTCTACCAATTCCCGCCGCAGGTGACGATGGCGGTCACCAGCCGCCTGAAAAGCCTGGGCCGGATGAATGTCGCCGAGAAGCGCAAACCCCAGGACGGCCGGGTCAAGACCAAGACTCCCGATGGCGGCGAGGTAGAACTGCGTCTGTCGACCCTGCCCACCGCGTTCGGCGAGAAGATGGTGATGCGGATCTTCGACCCCGAGGTACTGCTCAAGGACTTCGACCAACTGGGGTTCTCCGGCGACGACCTGCGGCGCTGGGAAGGCATGACGCACCAGCCCAACGGCATCATTCTGGTCACCGGGCCGACCGGTTCCGGCAAGACCACCACGCTGTACACCACGCTCAAGAAGCTGGCGACGTCGGAAGTGAACCTCTGCACGATCGAAGACCCGATCGAGATGGTCGAGCCTGCGTTCAACCAGATGCAGGTGCAGCACAACATCGACCTGACCTTCGCCAGCGGTGTCCGCGCCCTGATGCGGCAGGACCCGGACATCATCATGATCGGCGAGATCCGCGATCTGGAAACCGCTGAGATGGCGATTCAGGCGGCGCTCACCGGTCACCTGGTGCTCTCGACCCTGCACACCAACGACGCGCCGAGCGCCATCAGCCGCTTGCTGGAACTCGGCGTGCCCCATTACCTGCTCAAGGCGACGATTCTGGGCGTCATGGCGCAACGTCTGGTGCGTACGCTGTGCCCGCACTGCAAGGCGCCGGTGGAGATCGACGAGACCGATTGGCAGACCCTCACACGCCCCTGGCAGGCGCCTGTCCCGAGCGGCGCGCATCGGGCGGTGGGCTGCGCGGAATGTCGCGATACCGGCTACCGAGGGCGTGCAGGGGTGTACGAGATCATGCTGATGTCCGATGCCGTGAAGTCCCTGATCACGGCGGACCTGGACCTGACGGCGCTGCGCCGACAAGGCTTCAAGGACGGAATGCGCAGCCTGCGGCTGTCCGGCGCGCAGAAGGTCGCGGCGGGGTCGACCACCCTTGAAGAAGTGCTGCGGGTGACGCCGCAAAGCGAACAGCGTTGATATAAAGCTTCTGCCCGGAGGGCGTAGGACTTCAGCTTACTGCGGACCGCGATCGGGCGATCTGCCGGAAACCGGCAGCAAAACCAGATGATGCGGTGTACCAGACAAACCGCGGTGGCCGGGTTTGCTGCCGCTTCCCGGCAGATCGCGAGCAAGCATGCTCCTACGCCTTCGGCAGAATCAAAAGCAGTTAATCCTTCACGCCAAAATCCAGCACCACCTTCATCGCCTGCTGCTTGTCCCCCGCCAGCTCAAACGCCTGCACGGCCTCATTGAAGGGGATCGTGTGGGAGATCACCGGCGTCACGTCGATCACCTTGCGATTCAATAAATCCACCGCCTGGGCGAATTCGGGGTGAAATCGGAAGGTGCCGCGCAGGTCGATTTCCTTGCCGACCACCAGGTTCAGCGGAATCGACACATCGCCGCCCAATCCGACGGTCACCACCACGCCGCGAGGCCGCACGCAGGTCAGCCCGTCGCGCAAGGCCTGGGCGCTGCCGGAGGCTTCGAACATGACGTCGAAATGCCCCTTCTCGGCGGTGTAGCGGGCCAGCGCCTCGGGCTCGTTTTTCAGGTTGTGAGTATCGCTGGCACCCATGCGTCGGGCGCAGGCCAGGGCGCTGTCACTGAGATCAGCAGCAACGATCTGCAACGCACCCGCTGCGCGCAGGCTGCCGATCAACAGGTTGCCAATCGGCCCGCAGCCGGTGACCAGCACGCGCTTGCCGAATACCCCGCCCGCGCGCTGAATCGCGTGCAGCCCCACCGACAGCGGCTCGGCCAGTGCGCCCTCGGCCAACGTCGTGGTCAGCGCCAACAAGTGCGCCTGGCTGTTGTCGATCACCAGGGTTTCACGAAAGGCGCCCTGAATGTGCGGGAACGGCATCGCACTGCCGTAAAAACGCATGTTCAGGCAGTGATTGGGCAGGCCTTCGTGGCAATACTTGCAGCCGCCGCATGGCCGCGAAGGCGACACCGAAATACGCTGGCCAACGCTGAACCCACTCTGCGCGTCGCCCACTTCTTCGATGACCGCAGAGATTTCGTGGCCGAGCACCATCGGCTCTTTCAGCCGCACCGCGCCGAAACCGCCGTGCTGGTAGTAGTGCAGATCCGAGCCGCAGATCCCGCCGCGAGCGACGCGCACGCGCAACTGGCCGGACGTGAGTGCGGGGGCTTGTGCCTCGGCCTCGACGCGCAGGTCTTTCGGGGCGTGGCAGACAATGGCTTGCATGTCGATTCTCCGGATTACAACGACGCCGTGATGGCGCCATCGACGTAAAGGATGTGACCGTTGACGAAGCTGGACGCATCGGACGCCAGGAAAACCGCAGCCCCCGCCAGCTCGGATACTTCGCCCCAACGGCGGCTCGGCGTGCGCTGCACCAGCCAGTCGCTGAATTCAGGGTTGGCCACCAGCGCCGCGTTCAATTCCGTCTTGAAATAGCCCGGGCCAATGCCGTTGACGTTCAGCCCGTGCGGGCCCCAATCGATCGCCATGCCCTTGGTCAGCATCTTCAGCGCGCCTTTGCTCGCCGCGTAAGGCGCAATGTTCGGCCGCCCCAGCTCGCTCTGCACCGAGCAGATATTGATGATGCGCCCGCGTCCACGGGCAATCATGCAGCGGGCCACGGCCTGACCGACGAAAAAAGCGCTGTCCAGGTTGGTGCGCATCAGCTCGTGCCAGTTCGCTTCGGTGAATTCGGCCAACGGCGCGCGTCGCTGAATACCGGCGTTGTTGACCAGAATCTCCAGCGGGCCGACGCGTTGTTCGATGTCCTGCACCGCAGCACTCACGGCCGCGCTGTCAGTGACGTCGAAAGACTCAGTGTGGACC
>CAURWS010000369.1:0-4854 GCA_963528485.1 uncultured Pseudomonas sp.
CCCCTGTCGCGGGCAAGCGCGCTCCTACAAGGTTATGCAACATCAGATGAGCAGCCCCGGCTGCTCTTTTGCTTTTTCGAGAACACATTTATGAACGCCGCCGAAACTCGAATCCTGGAACTGCGCGCAGAGCTGGATCTTCACAACTACCGCTACCACGTGCTCGATGAGCCGAGCATTCCTGACGTCGAATACGACCGTCTGTTTCACGAGCTCAAGGCTCTGGAAGCGGAAAACCCGCATCTGGTGACTCCGGATTCGCCAACCCAGCGCGTCGGCAGTGCGGCGTTGTCGGCGTTCACTCAGGTGCGTCACGAAATCCCGATGCTCAGCCTTGGCAACGCCTTCGAAGAAACCGACATGCGCGAGTTCGATCGTCGTGTCAGCGAAGGCCTGGATTTGCCAAGCGATGGCCTGTTTGCCGAGAAGGTCGAGTACAGCTGCGAGCCCAAGCTCGATGGCCTGGCCGTGAGCCTGCTGTACCAGGACGGCGCATTGGTGCGCGGTGCCACCCGTGGTGATGGCACCACCGGTGAAGACATCAGCGTCAACGTACGTACCGTGCGCAACATCCCCCTCAAGCTGCACGGCAAGGGCTGGCCCGAGACACTGGAAGTGCGCGGCGAAGTGTTCATGTCCAAGGCAGGTTTCGAGCGCCTTAACGCCAGCCAGCTGGAAGTCGGCGGCAAGACCTTCGCCAACCCGCGCAACGCCGCCGCCGGCAGCCTGCGTCAGCTGGACTCGAAGATCACCGCCAACCGCCCCCTGGAATTCTGCTGCTACGGCATCGGTCAGGTGTCGCACGACATCGCCGACACCCATATTGGCAACCTCAAGCAGCTCAAAGCATGGGGCATGCCCATCAGTCGCGAACTCAAGGTCGCCGCCGGGATTGAAGATTGCCTGAAGTACTACCACGACATCGGCGAGCGTCGCCTGTCGCTGCCGTACGAAATCGACGGCGTGGTGTTCAAGGTCAACAGCATTGCTTCCCAGCGCGAACTGGGCTTCCGCGCCCGCGAGCCGCGCTGGGCCATCGCCCACAAATTCCCGGCCATGGAAGAGCTCACCGAACTGCTCGACGTGGAGTTTCAGGTCGGCCGTACCGGCGCAGTGACGCCTGTTGCGCGCCTGAAGCCGGTCAAGGTTGCGGGTGTGACCGTGGCCAACGCAACCCTGCACAACATGGACGAAGTCGCGCGTCTGGGCCTGATGATCGGCGACACCGTGATCATCCGCCGCGCCGGTGATGTGATTCCGCAAGTCGTGCAAGTGGTACTGGAACGCCGCCCGGAAGACGCACGCAAGGTCGAGATTCCGCAGACCTGCCCGGTGTGCGGCTCGCAGGTCGAACGCACGCAGCTGATCAAGCGCAGCAAGGGCAAGGAAACGGTCAGCGAAGGCGCCGTGTACCGCTGCGTCGGGCGTCTGGCCTGTGGCGCGCAGCTCAAACAGGCGATCATCCACTACGTGTCCCGTCGCGCGATGGACATCGAAGGCCTGGGCGACAAAACCATCGAGCAGTTGGTGGACGAAAAGCTCATCGGCTCGCCGGCTGATCTCTACAAGCTCGAATACGAGCAGATCATCGACCTGGAAGGTTTCGCCGAGATCTCCAGCAAGAAGCTGCTCAAGGCCATTGACGACAGCAAACAGCCGACCTTGGCGCGCTTCATTTATGCGCTGGGCATTCCGGATGTCGGCGAGGAAACCGCCAAGGTGCTGGCGCGCTCCCTGGGTTCGCTGGACAAGGTCCAGGTCGCGCTGCCGGAAGTACTCACCTACCTGCCGGACATCGGCCTGGAAGTGGCCCACGAAATTCACAGTTTCTTCGAAGACGATCACAACCAGAACGTCATCGGCGCGCTGCTGGGCGAATGCCAGATGCAGTTGCAGGACGTGGGCGAGCTGGGCGCTGAATTCGCTGCCAGCGCGACGCTGGGCGGCATGCTCGACAAGCTGAACATCCCGTCCATTGGCCCGGGTGGTGCGCAGAAGCTTGCCGACAAGTTCGGCACCCTGGAAGGCGTGGTCAAGGCCGACTGGCTCGACATGCGCCAGACCTTGCCAGAAAAGCAGGCGCAGTCTGTCAGGGCTTTCTTCGACATCGAGGAAAACGCCAAACGCGCCCTCAAGATCGAACAGCAGCTTAAAGACTTTGGCATGCATTGGCAGAGCGAGAAAAAGGTCGTCGAAGGCCTGCCATTAACAGGCCAGACCTGGGTGCTGACCGGTTCGCTGGAACTGATGAGCCGCGATGTCGCCAAGGAAAAACTAGAAAGCCTGGGCGCCAAGGTATCCGGCTCGGTGTCGGCCAAGACCCACACCGTGGTCGCAGGGCCGGGGGCGGGGTCCAAGCTGACCAAGGCCAATGAGCTGGGGTTGAAGGTGCTGGATGAAGAGGCGTTTGTCGCGTTTCTGAAAAAGCACAACGTCGCTGTCGACTGACCCCCCCAGATACACCCTGTAGCAGGACGGCTTGCGGCGGTGGCGGTTTGAAGTAGGCCGCCGCCGGCAAGCCGTGCTGCTTGAGGAGTGTGCATTTCGGCGCCTGTTCGGCGAACCGCAGAAAATCCACGGAACCGCCATCTACGCCAATGATCTAGTGCTTGCAGCCCACTTTGGAGATCACCATGTTCCAGTTCTTCGAGCAACTCAGCACACGGATCGCAGCGCCATTCGGCGGGGACAGCAAGCGCAACAGCAAGGTCTGGCAATGCCGTTGCGGGCAGTCGGTGTTCTTTCGCAACAGTCAGTGCCTGGCGTGCTCGGCGGCCCTGGGTTATCTGCCGGAGCAGAGCCGGATCTCTGCCCTTGAGCCTGGCCCTGACGGCAACACCTGGCGTCTTAGCGACGACCCGCAAGCCGGGCTCTATCGCCGCTGCGCCAACCTTGACACCCCCGCAGCATGCAACTGGCTGTTTCCGGCATTGAATGTCGGAGACTTCTGCGTGGCCTGTAGCCTGAACAGAACCATCCCCGATCTGTCCGTTCCGGAGAACCCTGAGCGCTGGCTCAAGATCGAAACCGCCAAGCGCCGTCTGGTTGCTCAGTTGATCACCTTGGGGCTGCCGGTCATTTCCAAATCGGTCGATGAAGAAAAAGGTCTGGCGTTTGAGTTCCTCGGGGTCGACCTGCAAGGCAACCTGCCCACCACCGGCCACGCCAACGGCCTGATCACCCTGAACGTCGAAGAAGCCGACGACGCCATTCGTGAGAAGGTTCGCGTGCAGATGCACGAACCTTACCGCACGCTGCTCGGGCATTTCCGTCATGAGGTCGGGCATTACTACTGGGATCGTCTGATCGCCGACACCTACTGGCAGGACGGTTTCCGCAACCTGTTCGGCGATGACCGCGCGAGCTACGCCGACGCCCTCGATCATCACTACCAGCACGGCGCCCCGGCGGACTGGCAGCAGAACTACGTCAGCGCCTACGCCACCATGCACCCGTGGGAGGACTGGGCTGAAACCTGGGCTCATTACCTGCACATGATGGACGCCGTTGACACCGCCCTGAGCCTGGGCATGAGCGCCCGCGACATGGACCTTGACTACCAGCCTTTCGAGCTGAACACCCTCTACGATCCGCAGCATCCGGGCGGTCCGGCGTTTCTGGCGTTCGTCAATGCATGGATCGAACTGGCCGGCATGCTCAACGAATTGTCCCGGGCCATGGGGCAGCCGGATTTCTATCCGTTTGTGGTCCCTGCGCCGGTGATTACCAAGCTGCATTTCATCCATCTGGTGATACAGGACGCCGGCGGCAAGGCAGATGAGGTGCTGCAAGTGCAGTGATTCCCTCATTTGAGTGAAGCGGTCGAAGGCTGCAACTTTGACTATTACGTTGTGTCGTCGCCGCTGGTCTGCGAACACCTGCAAACGCGTGGATGTGGTGCTACTTTGCCTAGCAATGTCGTTTTGATACTACTGGCGTAGAGCAGTTGCACAGGGATCCGCATATGGCCAATAGCGCTCCACTTCCGTTGAACGAGGCCTCGCGTCTGTCCCGGATTACCCACATGGGGTTGCTTGATTCAACCTGCGACGAAGTGCTGGATCACATCGTTGATATGGTGGCTCATTACTTCGACGTGCCGATCGCGCTGGTGTCGATCGTCAGCGAGCACCGGCAGTGGTTTCGCGCCGGGACGGGGCTCGATGAGCGCGAGACCCCCCGGGAAATCTCGTTCTGCGCCTATTCGATCCTGTCCCCTGAAGTGTTTCAGGTGACCGACGCTCGGCTCGATCCGCGCTTCATGGACAACCCCTTGGTCACGGGCGAACCGCACATCCGCTTCTATGCCGGCGTACCGCTGGTGACCTCCGACGGCCTGGCCCTCGGCACCCTGTGCATCATCGACAGCGAAACCCGCAAGCCGCTTGAGCGGCGGGACATCACCATGCTGGAGATGTACGGCCAACTGGTGATGAAACGCCTGAATAACCTGCGCAAGGCCAGCTACGTCGACCAACCCACGGGCCTGTTCAATCGGCTGCGCCTGGAGGAGGACATCCTGGCCCTGACCGACCGTGCCGATTACGCGCTGGTGGCGCTGGACATGGTCAACCCGGTGTTCCTCGACAGCATCATCAAGGCGTTGGGTTACAACTTTGCTCAGGAGCTGGTGCGCTGCATGGTCGACGCCTGCCGCGAGCAACTGCCTGCCGATACGCCGCTGTACAAGGTCAGCCCGACCCGCATCGCGCTGCTCACCCGGCATGCGAGCCCTGAGCAGGCGGAGCTGTTGTTTCGTCGACTGATCAAGCATTTCCAGCGCCCGCTGGTGTGCCGCAACATTCCGATCCAGATGGACCTGGGCATTGGCGTGCTGCCCCTCGGGCTGGGCTG
>CAURWS010000370.1:0-4854 GCA_963528485.1 uncultured Pseudomonas sp.
CGGTCCACCAGCCAGCCACCGGGCAGCTGCATGGCGGCGTAGGTCCAGCCGAAGGCGGAGAAGATCAGGCCGGCGTGAACGGCGTCGATGCCCAGTTCGCTGGTCAAGGCGGGGGCGGCGATGGACAGGTTGCTGCGGTCCAGGTAGTTGATCACCACCGTGATGAACAGCAGCACCATGATGAAGAAGCGTTTGCGGGTCGGCGCGGCGGTGATCGCCCGCGCCTCCGGCAAGGTCTGTGTACGCATGGGGAATGCCTCTTTTTATGGTTGTCTGAGGTCTGAATGGTTATCGCGAGATGGAAAGGCATCGCGGGCAAGCGCGCTCCTACAACTGCCAGGCGCCTGTAGGAGCGCGCTTGCCCGCGAATGAGGCCAACCGGACGGCGGCTGGCCTCAATGGATCACCACTCGGCAAAACTGCCATCGGCGTGACGCCAGATCGGGTTGCGCCAGCGGTGGCCTACAGCCGCGCGTTCCTTGACGTATTCCTCGTTGATCTCGATGCCCAGGCCCGGGCCGTTGGGGATCTTCACCATGCCCTTGTCGTAGTCGAAGACGTTGGGGTTCTTGATGTAGTCGAGCAAATCGTTGCTCTCGTTGTAGTGAATGCCCAGGCTCTGCTCCTGGATGAACGCGTTGTAGCAGGCCGCGTCCAGCTGCAGACACGCGGCCAGCGCGATCGGGCCCAGCGGGCAATGCAGGGCCAGGGCCACGTCATAGGCCTCGGCCATGTTGGCGATCTTGCGGGTCTCGGTGATGCCACCGGCGTGGGACGCATCCGGCTGGATGATGTCGACGTAGCCTTCGCTGAGCACACGCTTGAAGTCCCAACGCGAGAACAGGCGCTCGCCCAGGGCAATCGGCGTGCTGGTCAGCGGCGCCAGTTCTTTGAGGGCTTCGTAGTTCTCGCTGAGCACCGGCTCTTCGATGAACATCAGCTTGTACGGGTCCAGCTCCTTCATCAGCACCTTGGCCATAGGCTTGTGCACGCGGCCATGGAAGTCCACACCGATGCCGACGTTCGGGCCCACCGCATCACGCACGGCAGCGACGTTGGCCAGGGCCAGGTCGACCTTCTCGAAGGTGTCGAGAAATTGCAACTCTTCGGTGCCGTTCATCTTCACGGCGGTGAAGCCACGGTCCACGGCTTCCTTCGCCGCCCGCGCGGTATCGGCCGGACGGTCGCCGCCGATCCACGAGTACACGCGAATCTTGTCGCGCACCTGACCACCCAACAGATCGCTGACCGAAACGCCCAGCGCCTTGCCCTTGATGTCCCACAGCGCCTGGTCGATACCGGCCAGCGCGCTCATGTGGATGGCGCCGCCCCGGTAGAAACCGCCGCGATAGAGCACGGTCCAGATGTCTTCGATGTTGCGTGGGTCCTTGCCGATCAGGTAGTCGGACAATTCCTCGACCGCAGCGGCGACCGTGTGCGCGCGGCCCTCGACCACAGGCTCGCCCCAACCGGTGACGCCCTGGTCGGTTTCCACTTTCAGGAAGCACCAGCGCGGTGGAACGATGAAGGTCGTGAGTTTGGTGATTTTCATCTCGTTTCTCTCTTATTCGAAGATGCTTATTCGAAGCTGCTTATTCGAAGACGTTTTTAGTGCAGCGGCGCGCCCAGACGGCCACGAAAATCCGATGCATTACGTATCGTTGTCCGGGCGCGCCTGCTTCCACGCCGCCACATAGGCCTTGGCCCGTTCGGCGACGTCGTCGGCGCTCATGCCTGGCTTGAACAGCCCGGAACCCAGGCCGAAACCACGCACGCCCGCATCGAGGAAAACCTTCATGTTGTCCGGGGTGATACCGCCCACCGGCAGCAGCACCGTGCCCGCCGGGAGCACCGCCAGCCAGGCTTTCACCACGGCAGGCCCCATTTGCTCGGCCGGGAACAGCTTGAGCACGTCGGCGCCATTGGCCAGCGCGGCAAAGGCTTCGGTCGGCGTCGCAACACCCGGCGACAACAGCAGGCCTTCAGCCTTGGCGGCACGCAGCACTTCGGGATCGCTGTGGGGCATGACAATGACCTGCCCGCCCGCTTCCTTGACCTGACGCACCTGCTCGGGGGTCAGCACGGTGCCGGCCCCGATCAGGCAATCGGCAGGCAAGCGCTGACGTAACAGGCGGATGCTGTCGTACGGCTGCGGGGAATTGAGCGGCACTTCGATGACGCGAAATCCGGCGGCGTACAGCACGTCGCCGATGGCCGGGGCTTCTTCAGGGCGCAGGCCGCGCAGGATCGCGACCAGGCCGTTTTGCGCGAGGGCTTGCTTGAGCATGTCAGTTCTCAACGTGAAGGGGCCGGGAGGCGGCCGCAGAAAGAGGAGCAAGCAGACCGGCCTGCAGCGCCACCTGCCACAGGCCGCGTTCGGTGGCCTGCTCGGCGAGGGTCACCTGGGGAAAGCCATTGGCGTCCAGCGCGCGTTGATAGCGTTCGAGCAGCGGGCCGCTGCCAATCAGGATCACAGCGGGCAGCGAGGCCTCGGTCTGTTTGAGTAGATGCGTGAGGGCGACGACTTCGTGGCCGATCAGCAGCCCGGAGAGGTAATCAGCCTGCGCGGCGCCATTGAGCACGCCGGTCAGGCCCAGGGTTCGTGTGCTGAAGATGGTCGACAGCGGCCCCGCCGCGCCTTCCGGGGAAAGCGAGACGCCGACCCCGCGATCGAACGCCGCCGCATCGAACCCATCGCTGCGCTGCATCGTGCGACCCAGAATGGTATGGCCGGACAGCGCGGCGTAGACCTCGCCGGTCATGAAGGTGTCGAAATGCGCGATACGCCCCTGCTCCGCCCTGACCCATTTGGAATGGCTGCCCGGCAGGCCGATCAAAAGCGGTTTGTCGGCCTCGGCGGCGGGCAGTGAGCTGAGGATGCCGAGGACCTGAGTCTCTTCACCGCGCATGACATTGGGCAGCGCCGAACGCTGCAGCACGCCAGGCACGATATGGACGTCGACCCCACGCACGCTGCGCACGGTCACCAACGCATCGCTCAGCGCACCGACGCTGGCGGGCGTTTCCTGGTAGACCGCCTCGCGCCAGCCCTGAGCGCTGCCGACCATGCCGCACGCGATGACCGGCAATTGAGGCTCGGCATCCAGCCAGTCGCCGCAGGCCTCATCAAAGGCCAGTTCGAATCCGTCGGAACACAGTTGCCCGGCAACAGGCCGGGGCGTTGAAGGCAGTTGCATGATGCCCGCGCTGAGCGAGCGTTGTTCCAGTGCCCGGCCGTGTTCGCCGAGTCGATACGCGCGAAGGGACGTCGTTCCCCAATCGAGCGCGATCAATTGCGCCTGCATGGCTTCACCTGATTGTTATTAATGAGTGAATGCGTGGCGAACTATAAACCGGGAATCGGCTTTATCTCAATATGTAAATTGCCGTCCCATATAATGGGATGCTTACCTTTTGGGACGAAGGCGCTATAGAGCCAGATGAACGCGGGTGGCGCGCAGGGGATTCGCTAGGGCATACTTCGACGCACTTGGCACCCATATTCCTACACGCCATGACCACCGCTCATCAGCCATCCGTGCCGAAGGTGGTAACCTCCCTGCCCTGTTTTTCCTGCCTCTGAACGACCTTCCAGGCCCGACCTGCGTGATGCTCACGCAGCGATAGCCCATGCCAGCCAACGTCTACACTCATCTACAAAAGGACCCGTCAGATGAAGCGATTTCTCGTGCTCGACAGCTTTCGCGGCCTCTGCGCCGTGGCCATGATCGTTCATCACTCGCACATTGAACGCAGCATCACCGAGCTCACGTTTTTCCGGAACGCCAGCCAGTTCGTCGGGTTCTTCTTCGCCCTGAGCGGCTTTCTGATCTACCGGCGCTACATCGGCCACCTCAGCACCCCGCGCCAGCTGGGCGAATTCATGATCACCCGCACCTGCCGGGTCATGCCTTTACACATCGCCGTGCTGCTGTTTTTCATCGCCTTCGAATGTCTGAAGCTGGTGCTGGAGCGCTATGGCCTGTCCCTGAGTTATCCCGCTTTCAGCGGCGACCGCGCACCGAGTGAGATCCTGCCCAACGCGCTGCTGCTTCAGGCGTGGTGGCCGACGTCCAACGCGCTGTCGTTCAACTACCCATCGTGGTTCATCAGCGTCGAGTTCTACGTCTGGCTGATGTTCGGGCTGATTCTGTTCGCCCTGCCAAACCTGGCGCGCAAGCTGTTTTCGCTGTTGTGTGTGCTGGCGTTCATTGCGCTGTACAAGGGCTTTGGTCCGATTTCGGCCAATGTGCTGTGGGGGGTGTCGTGTTTCTTCGCCGGCGCCATCACCTATCGGCTGTATGTGCGGCTGCACGATTCAGCGCCTGGGCCGTGGGTGTCGAGCGTGCTGGAGATCGGCATTTTGGCGGCGATCTATTGGGTAATGACGGAGGGCGAGGCGCCGTTGACGGTTGAGTTGGGGTTGCTGTTCTGCGTCGCGATTCTGATTTTTTCTCACGAGGCGGGGGTGGTGTCGCGGTTGTTGAGCCTGCGGTTATTTCCGGCGTTGGGGAAATTGTGGCTGTCGATTTATCTGACCCATGCGGCGGTGATTTTCGTGTTGGCGACGGCGTTGACGCTGGCGGCGAAGTTTTCAGGGTATTCGTTGCTGGTCGATAAACCGGGAGAGACCAGCGGGGTGTTGGTGCGGTATCTGAGTACGGGCAGTGCGTTGAATGACAATCTGTTGATGCTGTTTGTGGTGGTGGCGGTGGTGGTGGTTTCGATGCTGACGCATCGCTATATCGAGGCGCCGGGGATTCGGTTTGGCTAGGACTGGAAGCGGGGGACGTTGTTTCGGCGCAGGAAGGATGATCCGCCTCAGGAGGTTTGATGTTTTTGTGGCTTGGGTTC
>CAURWS010000371.1:0-4853 GCA_963528485.1 uncultured Pseudomonas sp.
AACATTCGCTACGGCAACCCGCAGGCCAGCGACGAGCAAGTGCGGGCCGCTGCGAAAATCGCCCACGCCCATGAGTTCATCGAATTACTCCCTCAGGGCTATCAGACCCATTTGGGCGACGGCGGTATGGGGCTTTCGGGCGGGCAGCGTCAGCGCCTGGCCATTGCCCGCGCGCTGTTGACCGACGCGCCGATGCTGCTGCTCGACGAAGCCACCAGCGCACTGGATGCGCAGAGCGAGCATCTGATTCAGCAGGCACTGCCGACGTTGATGAAGGGCCGCACGACCCTGGTGATCGCCCACCGGCTGGCCACGGTGCAGAACGCTGACCGGATTGCGGTGATGGATCAGGGGAAACTGGTCGCAGTGGGGACGCATCAGCAATTGATTGCGAACAACCCGCTGTATGCGCGATTGGCGGCGTTGCAGTTTAACCCGGGAGTGTAGCGGGGGTGATGCTGTGGTGTCTGTGGGAGTGAGTAAGCTCACGAATGCGTAGCTGCAGACGCTGAGTCTACAGCGGCTTGGTGAGCAAGCTCACTCCCACAGGTGATCGTATTTAGCCCGATCAGTCCTAGCGGTATTCGCACAAGTAAGCGGTATCGATGGGGACTTTCAGTTGGAACTTGCTGTTGGCCGGGACCTGGAACTGACTTCCGGCGGCGAAGGTTTCCCAGCCACTCGCGTCAGGCAGCCGCACGTTCAGCTCCCCCGAAATCACATGCATGATTTCCTTGTTCGCAGTCCCGAACTCATACTCTCCTGCAGCCATGACACCGATACTGGCTTCGCCTCCGGCTTGCTTGAAAGCGATGGACTTGACGGTGCCGTCGAAATATTCGTTGACCTTGAACATGGCTGATCTCCTTGTAAAGGGCTGAAAAAGGTCGGCCAGTATGCCTAACGTACAAAAGGCCGTCATCCGCTTTGATAAATGCGTCACTCAGCCGGGCATCACCAATGGCAACAATCGGGCGGTATTTCTCGCGTCGGTCAGCGCGCGGTGTTGCTGGCCGTTGAAGTGCATGCCGGCCAGCTGCAGCGCGGAGTTGAGCCCACAGGGTTTTTGCAGTTGCCGGGCGTCGGCGAAGCGCTGTTTGAGGTTGATGTGCGGCAGGCTGCTCAGCTCGCTTTGCAACGCGTGCTGCTGCCATTGCAGCTCCAACTGCTGGCGATCGTAATCGCCCCAACTGACCCAGCCCACCAGGCGGGTGCGGTGGTGGCTCATCCAGCGTTCGAACTGCGGCCAGATCAATGACAAGGCCTGCGCGCTGTCGATCTGGTTTTGCTGTATATGCGTCAGTTCCCGACAGAAGGGAGTCAGTTGCGGCCTGCGAGTGGGTCGAACGAAGCGCTCGAAATGGTCGATCTCCCGTCCGTCCGAGTTGACCACGCAAGCGCCGATTTCAATGATTTCCATTTCTGCCACTGGCCATCCGCCTTCTTCGGTGGTGGCCTCCAGATCTATCACCAACCAATGGGGCATCTCGAACTCCAGTTTCCAAACCCGTGGCACCGCCATGCAGCGTAGTCACATTCGGCCGGTTGCGTCCAACGCGTTGTTCGTACGTAATCCAAGGCTGGGACTCGCTCTGGGAGCGATGGTTTGCCGCGCCAGACATTTTTTTATCGGACAAGGGGCGCAAATACTGGCCAAGCGCTTGCTTGGTTGTTGAGCTCGGCATAAATTGCGGCGCGGCTGATCGTTTTTTGTAAGCGTTTTTTTCGTAAATCTGTGCGGGGCGTCGTGGTGGACGAAAACAAAGACTCGACGGTGATGCGCGGGTTGGTCGAGCGCGGCCTGATGACCGATCCGCAGAGCCCGCGCGGCAAGCTGTTGCAGGTCGCCGCGCACCTGTTTCACCAAAAGGGTTATGAGCGCACGACCGTCCGCGATCTGGCGGCAGAGGCGGGTATCCAGTCGGGCAGCATCTTTCATCACTTTCGCAGCAAGGATGAAATTCTCTGCTCGGTGATGGAGCAGACCGCGCGGTACAACACCGAATTGATGCGCGTCGCCCTGGCACATACCCAGGGCGTTCGCGAACGGGTGCTGGCGCTGATCCGCTGCGAGTTGCAGTCGATCATGGGCGGCACCGGTGAGGCGATGGCGGTGATGATCTACGAGTGGCGCTCGCTGTCGCCCCAGGGGCAGGCAAAGATTCTGGTGTTGCGTGATGACTATGAGCGGCTGTGGATCAACGTGCTCGGCGAGGCCAAGGAGGCAGGGCTGATTCAGGGCGATGTGTTCGTGACACGGCGCTTCTTGACCGGGGCGCTGTCCTGGACCACCACTTGGTTTCGTGCCGAGGGCAGCCTGACCCTGGATGCACTGGCCGAACAGGCGTTGCTGTTTTTGCTTAAAACGCCAGGCCTTGAATAAGGCGGGTTTTGACTTGATTTGACCGTTGTCTAATTGTGCGCGAACGCATAGCTTACGCGTACTCCTATTCGCCAGAGGTGCTTTGTCTTGATGTCTACGCCGGTGCGGATGGCTTTGAACACACTGTTATTGGCAACGACCACCCTGTGCGGCTGGCAGGCGAGCGCGGCGCAAGTGGTGCGCATCGGCGCGGCGCATTTTCCGCCTTACACGATTCGCCCCGAGCGCGGCGAGGACACGGGGTTGCTGCCGCAGATGGTCGATGCCTTGAACGCCATGCAGAGCGACTATCACTTCGAGATGATCCCGACCTCGATTCCCCGTCGTTTCCGTGACTTCCAGCAGGAGCGGTTCGACATGGCGATTTTCGAAAACCCCGCCTGGGGCTGGAAGGATATCCCCCACGTGGATGTCGACATGGGCCTGGAAGACGCTGAGGTGTTCGTCGCCCATCGCGTCCAAGGGCGCACGCAGAGCTATTTCGAAGACCTCAAAGGCAAGCGGCTGGCGCTGTTCAGCGGCTATCACTACGCCTTTGCTCACTTCAATGCCGACCCCAAGTTCCTGGCCGACAATTACAACGCCACGCTCACCTATTCCCACGACAGCAACCTGGCGATGGTGCTGCGCGACCGGGCAGACATCGCGCTGGTCACGCGCTCCTATTTGAGCACTTTTATAGCCGCCAACCCTCAGGATGCCGGGCAATTTCTGGTCTCGGACCGGGTGGATCAGGTTTATCGCCATTTCGCCTTGTTGCGCCCGAACGCGCCGATCACTGGCGAGCAATTTGGCGATCTGCTGCGTCAGCTGCGGGAAAACGGCCAGATGTTCAAGATCTTCCAGCCATTCCGGATTGCCGTGACGCCACAGGCAAGCCATCACGCAGTTGCGCTGGACGAGGGTGACAGCCGGGATTGAGTAGCGATTGTGCAGATTTTGAGAGAGGGAAGGCGGGCGGCAGTGTCACCGCCCGCTGATATCAACGGTCCCGCGCTTCCTTGGCGTCCATTTCAGCGTTGCGCTCATGGACGCGTTTGAGCTGTTCTTCGGTCAGGGGCAGTTTCTTCGCTGAATCCTTGAGCATCAGCAAACCACCGACGATCGAGCCGATTGCAATGACCAGAATTAACCAGGCGTACCAGGGCATGGGGGCTCTCTCCTTCTTGTGATACCGCTTTGAGCAACGGCGCTGCCCAGTGGTTCCATTGTAGGGGATGCCCGGTATGCCCCGGCACGATTTGCGATCAGATTCCGGTCAGCGTCGAACCGGCAGGGCGGTAAGTGTGCAGCGGTGGGACTCTATGGCAGCATTGACGTTCCACAGTTTACCGATCACCGGGTCCCGCCCGGCAGCGCGTTCAGCTACAATGCGCGCCGATTTCGACTTGCCAGAGAACCCGCTCATGTCCACCTGCCAGACCCCCATCATCGTCGCCCTGGATTTCCCGACCCGCGAAGCCGCGTTGAAACTGGCCGATCAGCTGGACCCCAGGCTGTGCCGGGTCAAGGTAGGCAAGGAGCTGTTCACCAGCAGCGCATCGGGCATCGTCGAAACCCTGAACGACAAGGGCTTCGAAGTGTTCCTTGACCTCAAGTTTCACGACATCCCCAACACCACGGCGATGGCGGTCAAGGCCGCCGCCGAAATGGGCGTGTGGATGGTCAACGTGCACTGCTCCGGCGGCCTGCGCATGATGGAAGCCTGCCGCAACGTGCTGGACCAGCGCAGCGGCGCCAAGCCGCTGCTCATCGGCGTGACCGTGCTGACCAGCATGGAGCGTGAAGACCTGGCCGCCATCGGTCTGGACATCGAACCGCAAGAGCAGGTGCTGCGTCTGGCGGCGCTGGCGCAGAAGGCCGGAATGGATGGTCTGGTGTGTTCGGCGCTGGAAGCCCAGGCCCTGAAAGCCGCGCACCCGGCCCTGCAGCTGGTGACGCCGGGCATTCGTCCGGCGGGCAGCGCCCAGGACGACCAGCGCCGCATCCTGACCCCGCGTCAGGCGCTGGATGCCGGTTCCGATTATCTGGTGATTGGCCGCCCGATCAGCCAGGCGGCCGATCCGGCCAAGGCGTTGGCGGCCGTGGTTGCCGAGTTGGCGTAACCCGGTCAGCCCTGTCGCACGCAATCCTGTGGGAGCAGTCGCAGGTTACGACGTCTCCCACAAGGACCGCAGCGTTCAGCGTGAAAGCCATCAGTACCCGATCCGCTTCAAGATCGACTCCATGCTCTCTTTCGACGGCCGACCCTCGAATTTCAGCAACTCCGAAGCCCGGTTGGTAAAGAACCCGTCCACGCCCCGAGCGCTGATGGCCTTGAAGTCCACCGCATCGTCCACCGTGTAGGGGTGAATGATCAGGCCGCGATCGTGGGCCATCGTGTTCATCCACGGCTGCACCAGATCCATGTAGCTCTGATCCCCGCCGTTTTTCAACGCCGCCGCAGGCCCCGTGCCAATGGCGCCGTGAG
>CAURWS010000372.1:0-4853 GCA_963528485.1 uncultured Pseudomonas sp.
CCCACCACCACGTCACGCAGCTCCAGCCACAGGCTTGGAATCGCATCCGGCGCATAAAAGTCGACGTTAACGATGTCCTGGTATTTCTTCGGCGGGTTTTCCGCGTAACGGATCGTGCCGTCCGGGCGCCAGGAGAACCAGCCCGGATGCTCCTTGAGCCACAGGTGGTCTTGCGAGCACTGAATGGCGAAGTCCAGGGCGATTTCCAGACCGTGCTCGGCGGCTGCAGCCACCAGATTACGGAAATCCTCGCGGGTGCCCAACTGCGGGTGAATCGCGTCATGCCCGCCGTCGGCACTGCCGATGGCGTACGGGCTGCCCGGATCGTCAGGGCCCGCTTTCAGGGAGTTGTTCGGGCCTTTGCGGTGGGCACGGCCGATGGGGTGAATCGGCGGGAAATACAACACGTCGAAGCCCATGTCGCGAATCATCGGCAGGCGACTGTGCACGTCATTGAAGGTGCCGTGGCGATTCTTGTCGTCGGTGATCGAGCGCGGAAACAGCTCGTACCAACTGGCGAACTGCGCCAACTCACGCTCGACATCCAGCGGGAATTCCAGGCTGCGGCTCAGAAACGCGTGGTTATCAGCCTGGGCCATGACCGCCGCCGTTTCACTGTGCAGCAACAAGACAACTTGCGCCTCGTGCTCGGTGTTCTCGGCCAGGCGCTGTAAAAGGCTATCGATCGGCCCTTTGAGTTCATGCTTGCTGCGCTCGGAAGCGTGCACCAGGTGCAGGCGCCCTTCTTCCAGCTCCAGACCGATGGGCACACCGGCGGAATACTTTTTCTCCAGCTCGTAACGGTAGCTACCAAATTGATCAATCCAGGCTTCCAGACGAAACACATAGCGGCTGACAGAAGTCGGGGTGAATTCACCTATCCAGCTGTCATTGCCCAATTCGCGCATGGGCGCCTGGTGCCAGTCCTGTTCGTCGGCGGCGCGATAACAGATGCGCACCGACATCTTGTCGTGACCGTCGGCGAACACCTTGCTGGTGACGGTCACCGGCTGGCCGATGATGGCCTTGGCCGCCAGTTGCCCGGCCTCGATCACAGGCGACGTGTCTTCGATGACAATGCGCGGCAGCTGCAAGGCTTGGGTCAGGGGTAAAGGATGGGTTGGGTGCGGTACATCGGTGGCCAGAGAGTCCGGGCCGTATGGCTGATCAGCAGTCACATTCATCGAGCATCACTCCTCACGCCCCAGGGACGCTCCGTGTTAAGAATCCGTTCATCCACAACTAATCCATGTAAACAGAAGGAAGCCACCGGACTGAACGCATCCCGACGTGGCCGCATAGGTTCCGAACGCCTGTCTCCGGGAAAAGTTCAAAGAGCTTGTGCCGCAAAAAATCGATCCGTTGCCAGCTTAGACGCCGCCGGGAAAAGCACCGGAAAAAAGTGCTGAATCATTCAAAGCCACGCAGTGTCGAACCCTGCGAGTGCGCTAAATGCACGCTTACCCGTTCGATTCACACAGCGCGCAAGGAAGGTGAAGCAATGAACATTCCCATTCCCGCAGAAACGCCCGATCCGAACATCGATGACCCGCAACTGCCGGTGCCACCGAGCGAAGAACCGCCACCGCCGACCATGCCGCCGGTGATCGAGCCGCCCCAGGGCGACCCGCCGAGTCAGGAGCCACCGGCTGTCTTGAGCGAATCGTTTCCGGAATAAGCCTTATCAGCGCGGCGATGTGCTCAGGGTTGGTGCGAGTCGCCGCCAGTGTTGCGCGAAGGGTCTTTGGCTCGGTCTTCGGGGGAGTCGAAGCGTTCGACGATCAGCGGCATCAGGCTGAGGATACCCAGCGCAAGAATCGTGCTCAGCACCGCCGTCGCCTCGCGGCCCATGCCGGCGGCAATGCCGATGGCGGCAGTCATCCACAAGCCTGCGGCAGTGGTCAGGCCCTTGACCCGATGGGTACTGAGTTTCTCGCCCTTGAGAATGGTGCCCGCGCCGAGAAAGCCGATGCCGGCGACGATGCCCTGCACCACGCGGCTGAGCGCTGCATCGTCCGCCCCCGCCAAGCGCGGCACCAGCACAAACAGCGCAGCGCCCATGCACACCAGCATATGGGTCCGAACCCCGGCAGCCTTGCCTTTATGCTCTCGCTCAAAGCCGAGAATGCCGCCCAGTACAGCTGCAATGGTCAACCGCACCGTGACCCGCGTCAGTTGCGAGGCATCGGTAATGTCCGAAAACTCCTCGCTCAGCGTGTCGACGACTTCTTGCCACCATGCGTTCATCAGGGGGGTGTTCCTTGTGCGCGATTGCTGTGAGCAATGGACCTCTCCGGGCGGCAGGAGTGCTGCCCTGATAAACAACCCTACGTCGGAGCCACGTCAAAACCGGAAACGACGATTCACCCGCAGAGTCCTACATTGATAACCCCTGACAAGGAGTACGACCATGCCTCTTGAGTTCGATAGCGCTAACCAGCACTGCTCAGCCGTGGTGAACGGCACGACCTACCGCAGCGCGGTCATCGATGTGGTGATCACCACCAACGATGCCACGCACATGTCCGAGGCGGATATCGGTGGTAAAAAAGTGCCGATCACCGAAGCGGAAGCCGACGCCCTGACCGTCTACAAGGCCAAGGACCTGCGCCATCACACTATTGGCGTTGAACCGGGTGAAGATTCGCCAGTTATTTGATGACCCAACGCCGCAGTGTGTGGGAGTGAGCTTGCCCACGAAATCTGCAGAGTGGACGCATCGTTCGCCAATGACAGGCCGCCATTCGTGAGCCAGCTTACTCCCACAGATTGTCAGCCCTGACAATCTGCTCTGATCCGCTGTTTATCGAAAAACCTGCACCTGTACTGAAAGCCCTCGCAAGCGCATAGTCCGGGGCTGGTAGAGCGTGGGTCTGCCCTGCTCCGGACATGAGCGAGCCTTGCATGAAGCGTTATGAAAAATTTGCCGACGACATCGCCGAGCTGATCCGCTCCCGGGTGCTGGCCGCAGGTCAACGGGTGCCGTCTGTGCGCTATGCCAGCCAGACCCACGGCATCAGCCCTTCCACAGTATTTCAGGCGTATTACCTGCTGGAGCGACGCGGCCTGATTCGCGCGCGGCCTCGTTCGGGGTATTTCGTCAACGACAGCCTGATCAACGAAACCTTCGCCGCCCAAGGCTTCGATGGTCAGCCGGTGCTGAATGGCGTGAGCGAAGCCCAGGTCAGCGAATCCACCGAAGTGGACGTCAGTGAATGGGTGTTTTCCGTGCTGGAATCGATCAAGGACCCGAACACCGTGCCCTTCGGCTCGGCCTTTCCCAGCGCCGGCCTGTTCCCGCTGCAGCGTCTGGCGCGCTCGCTGGCCAGCGCGACGAGGGACATGGACCCGAGCATGGTGGTCAGCGACCTGTCCCCCGGCAACCCGACGTTGCGTCGACAGATCGCCCTGCGCTACATGGTCGCCGGGCAAATGCTGCCTATGGAAGAGCTGCTGATTACCAACGGCGCGCTGGAGGCCCTGAACCTGTGCCTGCAAGCGGTGACCGAGCCGGGTGATCTGGTGGCCATCGAGGCCCCGGCGTTCTACGCCTGCCTACAAGTGCTGGAGCGCTTGAAACTCAAGGCTGTGGAAATCCCGGTCCACCCACAAACCGGCATCGACCTGAACGTGCTCGAACAGACCCTTGAGCGTTACCCGATCAAGGCCTGCTGGAGCATGACCAGCTTTCAGAACCCAACCGGCGCCAGTGTCTCGGAATCACGCAAACGCGCGCTGGTGGAGCTGCTGCGCAAGCATGAAGTGCCGTTGATCGAAGACGATGTCTACGCCGAGCTGTATTACGGCCAGCACGCGCCGAAACCGGCCAAGGCGTTCGATACTGAGGGCCTGGTGCTGCACTGCGGCTCGTTCGCCAAAAGCCTGGCCCCCGGGTATCGCGTGGGCTGGGTGGCGGCGGGACGTTATGCGCAGAAGGTTGAACGGCTGAAGCTGATGACGTCGCTGTGTGCATCGATGCCCGCTCAGGCGGCGATTGCTGATTACCTGCAACACGGCGGCTATGACCGGCACCTGCGTAAATTGCGCATCAGCCTGGAAGACCAGTTGCGCGCAATGCTCGGCGCCGTGGCGCGTTATTTCCCGCCGCAAACGCGGGTCAGTCAACCTTCAGGGGGCTACTTTTTGTGGCTGGAATTACCGGAGCCGATCGATTCGCTGAAGGTGTTTCAGGTGGCCCTGGCGCAAGGCATCAGCATCGCCCCCGGCCCGATCTTCTCGCCAACGCGACGTTTCAAGAACTGCATCCGGCTGAACTACGGCAGCCCATGGAGCGAGGCGTCCGAGCGGGCGATGGAGACATTGGGCAAGATCGTTAGGTCGATGATGGGCGGGTGATCTCACGCCGATCACGTTTCTGCCCGGAGGGCGTAGGAGCCGCCGGGGTGGCGCTCCACCTTGCCGACGATCTGGCGCGAAGCGACAGCAAAACCAGACGACCTAGGTGAGTCAGGAAAGCCGCAGCGAAAGGGTTTACTGCCGCTGCGCGACAGATCGCTTGCAAGCAAAGCTCCTACGGCCTCCGGCCAGAATCAGAAACCATTCAGCCGCGAGCCCAGCGACCAGAATCAAACGCGCCGAACCTCAGCGACCGCCACCCAAATCAACAAACGTCCCCGTCGAATACGACGCCTTGTCCGACAGCAGCCACAAGATTGCCTCGGCCACTTCATCGGCCAACCCGCCACGACCCATGGGAATAGTCGGTTCCAGCTTGCTGACCCTTTGCGGGTCGCCGCTCAAGGCGTGGAACTCGGTGAAGATGTAGCCCGGACGCACCGCATTGACTCGCACGCCCTCGCCCGCCACTTCCTTGGCCAGGCCCAGGGTAAAGG
>CAURWS010000373.1:0-4842 GCA_963528485.1 uncultured Pseudomonas sp.
GCCATGACCTGAGTGGAAATGCCATAGCGATCATGCAGCGTCGGCAAGGCGCCCGCGTCGAGGTAGGCATCGGGCAAGGCGATCTGCTGGAACGCCGGGCTGACCCGGGCCTTGAGCAGGGTCAGGGCCACGGCCTCGCTCAGGCCACCGACAGTGCTGTGGTTTTCGGCGACCACCACCAGACGGTCACTGCGGCGGCATTGCTCGATGATCGTGGCTTCGTCCAGCGGCTTGATGGTCGGTACGTGCAGCACCGCGACATCGGCGCTGCCATCGCCCAACAGCTCGGCGACTTCCAGAGCGCGCATGGTCATGATGCCGCTGGAAATGATCAGTACGTCCTTGCCGTCGCGCAGCAACTTGGCCTTGCCCAGCTCGAATTTATAGTCGTATTGGTCCAGCACCATCGGCACCTTGCCGCGCAGCAGGCGCATGTACACCGGGCCGTTGTATTCGGCAATGGCGGTCACGGCCTGGACGGTGTCCAGTGCGTCGCACGGATCGATGACGGTCAGGCCCGGTACGGCGCGCATCAGCGCCAGATCGTCGGTGGCCTGGTGGCTCGGGCCGTAACCGGTGGTCAGGCCTGGCAACGCCGCGCAGATCTTCACGTTGAGGTTTTCTTCGGCGATCACCTGATGAATGAAGTCATAGGCGCGGCGCGTGGCGAATACCGCGTAGGTGGTCGCGAACGGGATCAGGCCCTCTTTGGCCATGCCGCCCGCAGCGGCCATCAGCAGCTGTTCGGCCATGCCCATCTGCAGGTGACGCTCGGGGAATTCGCGGCCAAAAATGTGCAGGTCGGTGTACTTGGACAGGTCGGCGGTCATGC
Source organism: uncultured Pseudomonas sp. (assembly GCA_963528485.1). Taxonomy (GTDB): domain Bacteria; phylum Pseudomonadota; class Gammaproteobacteria; order Pseudomonadales; family Pseudomonadaceae; genus Aquipseudomonas. The sequence goes on from CAURWS010000373.1 coordinate 833, forward strand.
CGACGATGCGCGAATCCTTCTGCGCGGCGGCGACCAGCGCATGGCCGAACGGTGCGGCTTCGGTGCGCTGCCCTTCGCTGGCAATCGAGGCGATCATCGCCGAGGTGGTCAGGCGTGCTTTGTTCACAGTTGGCGTATCCATCTCAGCGTTTCTCCGAATCCAGATGGGACTGGTAGCTGGCATCCAGAACCTTGATCGCGGCCTGCCATTCATCAGGCTCGACGCGAATGAAGTGGTTCTTCTCGCGCACTTCAAGGAAGTCCACGCCTTTGCCCATCAGGGTGTCGAACAGGATCACGCGGGGCTTGGCTTCTTTCAGGGCCATGGCTTGATCGAAGGCGTTGATGACCGCCGCCAGGTCGTTGCCATCGACGCGCTGCACGTGCCAGCCGAACGCCTGCCATTTATCAGCCAGCGGTTCGAAATCGAGAATCTCGTGGGAGTTGCCGTCGGCCTGCTGTTTATTGAGGTCGACCAGGGTGATCAGATTGCCGAGCTTGTGGTGAGCCGCAGACATCGCCGCTTCCCAGGTCGAGCCTTCGTCCAGTTCGCCATCGGACATGGAGTTGAACACCCACGCCGGGTTGCCTTTCATGCGCAGGCCCAGCGCCATGCCGACACCAATCGGCAGGCCTTGACCGAGCGAACCACCGGAGATTTCCATCCCCGGCGTGTAGCTTGCCATGCCGGACATCGGCAGACGGCTGTCGTCGGAACCGTAGCTGTCCAGCTCGCTTTCGGGAATGATTTGCGCCTCGATCAGCGCGGCGTAGAGGGCAATTGCGTAGTGCCCGTGGGACAACAGGAAGCGGTCACGGCCATCCCACAGTGGATCGTTGGGGCGCACGTTCATGGCGTGGCAGTAAGCGGTGGCCAGCACATCGGCCCAACCCAGCGCCTGCCCGACGTAACCCTGACCCTGAACTTCGCCCATGCGCAGGGCGAAACGGCGAATGCGCCAGGCGTGATGGGCCACGCGTGCGAGCGGCTCCATGGCCACTTCGGCACCTTGAGAAATCGTAGTCATGTGTAAGTCCTGCTTATTTTTATTAAAAAGCAACTCGTGATCGGATCCTGCTGCGGACTGATGTTCTTAATTCATCAAACGCACTGCATCCAACCTGTAATCAAGCTACCATCGGAAAATAAGCCCTTACAAAAGACATTTTTACAGCAATGACTGAACAAAATTCACTAATCCAGCAGCTTCGCCGGGTGCCGCTTTCATCGCTGCGGGTGTTTGAATCGGCGGGCCGCTCTGGCTCGTTCGTTCAGGCGGCGCAGGAGCTGGGTATTTCCTCCAGCGCAGTCAGTCATTCGATCCGCAAGCTGGAAGAATCCATCGACATTCAGTTGTTCGAACGCACCACTCGCGAGATCAACCTCACGGCCAAAGGTCGTCTGCTGATGGAGCATGTGCAGCGTGGGCTGGAAGAAATGCAGCGCGGTTTCGTCCTGGCCAAGACCGACGAACCGCCGCCGCTACGCCTGCACACCGCCCCCAGTTTCGGCATGCAATGGCTGATGCCCCGCCTGCCGCGTTTCGTGCAGGCGTACCCGGCCATCGACCTGCGCTTCTCGGCCAGCACCGATTACGCGCAGTTCGAAAACGATGACTTCGATCTGGACATCGTCTACGGCGAACCCCGCTCCGCCCTCAATGAAAAAGTGCCGCTGGCAGTGGAACACCTGACGCCGCTGTGCAGCCCGGAGCTGGCGAAAAGCATTCGCACGCCACAGGATTTGTACGAACACCGGCTGATTCAGTGCGACGTGCAGATGCTGCAATGGAAAGGCTGGTTCGAGGCCAACCACCTGATGTCGCCCCATCACTATGCCCTGCGTTTCGACCGCAGCATCATGGCCATCGCCGCCGCCACCAACGGCATGGGCGTGGTGCTGGAATCGACCCTGCTGGCCCAGACAGAACTGGAAAACGGCACGCTGGTGGCGCCGCTGCGTGCCGTGACCCATGACATTCAGTACATCGGGCATTACCTCGTTTACCCGAAACGGCGGACAAGGCATGAGGCGGCCGAGGTGTTCAAGAAGTGGTTGCTGGATGAGCTGGGGTTGCGACCCGCCGCAGCGATTGCGCAATGATCGGCCCCGTGCGGCGGCAAAGAAGACCCGCCGGGAAAATAGCTCAGGCCTCAACCGCAGAAAAATCGAACAACACCTGGGGCGCTTCGATCAGCAGCGAGCGCATCACCTGTGGCGAACAACCCAACGCCTGCAGCTGCTCGACAACCGTGCCATAGCTGACCTGATTTTCGTGCTGCGTGTGCGGCCAGTCGCTGCCCCACACCAGACGCTGCGGGCCGAAGCTCTGCACCAGCAACGGCAAGGCCGCGCGGGCGAAGTCGAGGTTTTCCTGCTCGCTGCCTTCCAGACGATAAATGCCCGAGACCTTCATCCACACTTGGCCGCCCAGGCCCAGTTCGAGCATCTCGCGAAAGCCCGGTTGCTCCAGGCCCAATCGCGCATCAGGGCGACCAAAGTGGTCGACGACGATCTTCACGCCGAACGGTATCAGGCCGCGAATCAGCGCCGGTATATCGGCGACATGACGATGCAATTCCACATGCCAGTCCAGCTCGGCGATGTGATCGAACAACAGCTTCCACTCGGGCTGCGAAAAGTCCGGCAGCGCCTTGCCCATCAGGTTCAGGCGAATGCCGACCACGCCCAGGCGATCCATGGTGTCGAGGTCGGCGCGGCTGATGTCGCGTTCGACCACCACCACGCCGCGCAACTGGCCCGGCGCCTGTTTCAGGGCATCGAGCAGGTAGCGGTTATCGGTGCCCAGAAAGCTCGGTTGCACCAGCACGCCGTGGCTCAGGCCGTGGCTTTGCAGGTTGTGCCGATACAGCGCCAGGGTGGCGTCGTAGTCGGGTGAGTAGCGTCGTGCCGATGTCAGATCCAGCTCCCTGCTGAATACGTGTGCGTGGCCGTCGATGCCAAGAATCGAGGCGGGAAAGGTATCGGACATGGGTCTCATCTGTCGAAGAAATGCGCGGCGGCGAGGCAAACCCGCCCACCGCGCAGGAAAAACATCAGGCGCTGGCGGTTTCGTTGCGCGGCGTCGAACCCTGAGCGGCGGCAGCGCTGTTTTCCAGGCTGCGGCCGCGGGTTTCCGGCAGGCACAGGGCGGCGAGCACGGCCACGCCGTAGGCGATACCGGCGTCGATGCCGATGGCCGAACCCAGCGACATGGATTCACTCATGTGGCCGACCAGGAACGGGAACACCGAGGACAACACGCGGCCGAAGTTGTAGCAGAAGCCCACCCCCGCCCCGCGCACGTCAGCCGGGTACAGCTCATTGAACAGCGCGCCCAGGCTTGCCGGTATACCGGCAGCGAAGAAGCCCAGCGGGAAGCCCAGGAACAGCATCTGCGTGTTGCTCAGCGGCAGGAACACGTAGCACTGCACGGTGATCACGCAGCACAGGGCGAACAGCACGATGTTCATGCGACGGCCGATGCGGTCGATCATGAAGCCGCTGGCCACACAACCGCACCAAAAGGCAAAGATGATGACGGCCAGGTAGCCGCCCGAATTGAGCACCGACAGGTTGCGTTCGGTTTTCAGGAAGGTCGGCAGCCAGGTCATGACCGCGTGATAACCGCCGTGAGCGCCCAGGCCCAGCAGGCCGCCGAGCAGGGTCACACGGATCAGCTCGGGACGGAAAATACCGGCCAGGGATTTGAAGAAGCTCTGCGGAATGGCGTTGGTCTTTTGCAGACGCTGAAAGCTGTCCGGCTCTTCAACATTGCGGCGCACCCAGATGATCAGCAGCGACGGCAGCAGGCCCACCAGGAACATCACGCGCCAGGCGATATCAGCCGGGACGAACGAGTAGATCAGCGTGAACACGCCCACCGCCAGGCCCCAGCCCACGGCCCAGGCGCTCTGCACGGTGCCCATGACCTTGCCGCGGTATTTCGGGTTGATGGTTTCGGCCATCAGCACCGCACCGGCCGCCCACTCGCCACCGATACCGAAGC
>CAURWS010000374.1:0-4822 GCA_963528485.1 uncultured Pseudomonas sp.
CCAATAGGATGGCGGTGGCCCCGTTTTTGGTGTTGTCCATGACTCATAATTTTCACCGGTCTGTTTGCTTGGGGGGCACCGCGCGCTCCTACAGGGTCTGCGCTCGCCTCACAGCGAACGCGCAATAATCTCCTTCATGATCTCGTTGGTCCCCGCATAAATCCGCTGCACCCGCGCATCCGCCCAGGCCCGGGCAATCGGGTATTCCCACATGAAGCCGTACCCGCCATGCAGCTGCACGCACTCGTCGAGCACCTTGCATTGCAGATCCGTCGCCCAGTACTTGGCCATGGCCGCCGTTGGCACATCCAGCTTGCCCTCCAGATGCAGTTCAAGGCAGCGGTCAACGAAAACCCGGCCTATCTGCACCTCAGTGGCGATTTCCGCCAGTTTGAAGCGGGTGTTCTGGAAGTCGGCAATCGCTTTGCCAAACGCCTTGCGCTCGCGGGTGTAGTCCAGCGTCCACTGCAGGGCCGCTTCGGCCGAGGCGATGGCACCGATGGCGACCGTCAGGCGCTCCTGAGGCAGCTCCTGCATGAGATAGGCAAACCCCATCCCGGCCTGCCCCAACAGGTTCTCCTTGGGCACTCTGACGTCCTGGAAGAACAGTTCCGACGTGTCCTGCGCCTTCATGCCGACCTTCTCCAGGCGTTTGCCCTTCTCGAAGCCCGGCGTGCCCGCCTCCACCAGAAACAGGCTGGTGCCCTTGGCGCCAGCCTTGGGATCGGTCTTGGCCACCACGACCACCAAGTCTGCGAGAAAACCATTGGTGATAAAGGTCTTCGAACCGTTGATGACGTACTCGTCGCCGTCGAGCACCGCGGTGGTCTTCACGCCCTGAAGATCAGAGCCCGCTCCCGGTTCGGTCATCGCAATGGCCGTGACCGTCTCGCCAGAGACCATCTTCGGCAGGTATTTCTGCTTCAGCGCCTCGCTGCCGTAATGCAGGATGTAGGGCGCGACGATGTCCGAGTGCAGGGAAAATCCGATGCCGGTCAGGCCCAGCCGGTAGATTTCCTCGATCACAACGGTGGTGTACAGAAAGTCCGCCGCCATGCCGCCGTAAGCCTCGGGCAGGTGCGAACACAACATGCCCTGCTCCCCCGCGCGGTTCCACAGGGTGCGATCGATATGCCCCTGCTTCTCCCACTGCGCATGAAACGGCGCGGCCTCCTGCTCGAGAAACTTGCGCACGCTGTCGCGGAAAAGCTCGTGTTCCGGGCTGAAAAGGGTTCTTGGGAGCATGGGACACCTTGTCTTGAGGGATCGTCGGTAGCAGTGCGAACAGAGCGTATGCCGAGAGAATTAACGACGACACTGGACACATCCGACAAAAAATAAGACGATCACGCCGTTGCTTGACCACTTTCCCTTATAAGAACAACAGATTATGTCTACTCAACAAAACGTGCCGTTGCGGCGCGTCAGCATCCTCGCGATCGATGGAATCTTCGCTTCCACTCTGACCCAGGCCAAGGACTTCTTCCATCTGGCCAGCCTGCGCTATGGCAAACAGCTGGGCCAGGGCCTCAAAGCCGCTTTTGAAACCCGCCTCGTCAGCCCGGACGGCCAGCAAGTTCGCAGCTTCAGTGAAGTCGTGTTGCCGGTGGACGGCGCCCTCGAAAACGCTGACATCATCATCCTCCCCGCTTTCGTCGATAACTTCGACACCCTGCGTCAACGCTACCCGCAAATCCTGCCCTGGCTGCGTGAGCAACATGCCCGCGGCGCCGTGCTGTGCGGCGAAGCCAGTGGCGTGTTCTGGCTGGCCGAAGCAGGATTGCTTGATGGCAAGGAGGCGACCACCTACTGGCGGTTCTTCAATGAGTTCGCCGAGCGCTTCCCCAAAGTGCTGCTCAATCAGGAAAAACACCTGACCGATGCCGACAACCTGTATTGCGCAGGCGGGACCATTTCGGCGTGCGACCTGTACATCTACCTGATCGAACGCTTCTGCGGCGCCAACGTCGCGCAAACCGTGGCGCGAGACATTCTGTATGAAGTTCAGCGCAGCTATTCGCCCGGCCGGATGGGCTTCGGCGGCCAGAAACTGCATCAGGATGTGATCATCCTGCAGATCCAGCACTGGCTCGAGGAGCATTTCGCCGACAAATTCCGCTTCGAAGACGTGGCGCGGGAACACGGCATGAGCATTCGCAACTTCATGCGTCGCTTCCAGACGGCCACGGGCGACAAGCCGCTGCACTACCTGCAACGCCTGCGCATCGAGACGGCCAAGGGCTTGCTGTCAGGCTCGCGCAAGAGCATCAAGACCATCAGTTATGAAGTCGGCTACGACGATGCGAGTTTCTTCGCTCGGCTGTTCCGGCAGCACACCGAGCTGTCGCCCAATCAGTACCGCCAGCAATTCCAGCAGGCGGCCTAGACGCAGCTGCAGGCGTTCAGCCTCAAGCTGCAAGAGAGGGCCGCGGCGCGCGCTCTGTAGCAGCACGACGCGACCACTTGCAGCTTGTCGCTGAAGGCTTGGGGTGGCTTCTAAGGCTTATGTGCCCGCGACAGGAACTCGTGGGACTGCATTTCCAGCAAGCGGCTGAGCGTGCGCTGGAATTCGAAGTTCAGGCGTCCGCCGGTGTACAGATCCTTCAACTCAACCTCGGCCGAAATGATCAGCTTGACGTTGCGGTCGTAGAACTCGTCGACCATGTTGATGAAGCGGCGCGCGATGTCGTCGGTGGTGACGCTCATCTGCTCGACGCCACTGAGCAACACGGCGTGGAAGATCTTGCCGAGCTCGATGTAGTCGTTCTGGCTGCGCGGGCCGTCGCACAGTTCGCGGAAGTCGAACCAGGCCACGTCGTCACAGGTGCGCAGCGCCTTGATCTGACGGTTCTCGATAATCAGCACATCATTTTCGACAGCCTTGGTGCACTCCGGGGTCAGCGCGCGGAAGCTCTTGCGCATGCTGTCCTGAGCCGCTTCGTTGAGCGGGAAGTGGAACAGTTCGGCCTGCTCCAGATGACGCAGACGATAATCCACGCCGCTGTCGACGTTGACGATGTCGGTGTTCTGTTTGATCAGCGCAATGGCCGGCAGGAAGCGCGCGCGTTGCAGGCCATCCTTGTACAGGCCGTCCGGCACGATGTTCGAGGTGGCGACCAGGGTCACGCCGTTCTTGAACAGCTCTTCCATCAGCGTACCGAGGATCATGGCGTCGGTGATGTCGGACACGAAGAATTCGTCGAAGCAGATGACACGCGCTTCGCCCGCGAACTGCTTGGCGATCAGGGTCAGCGGGTTCTTCTCGCCCTTGAGGTTTTTCATCTCCTCGTGGACGCGCTTCATGAAGCGGTGGAAGTGCGTGCGCATCTTGTCTTCAAACGGCAGCGCTTCGAAGAAGGTGTCGACCAGGTAGGTCTTGCCGCGGCCCACGCCGCCCCAGAAATACAGGCCCTTGATCACCGTGACTTCTTTCTTGCCGAACAGCTTGCCGAACAGGCCAGGCTTGTTCTCGTGGGCGGCAACCAGATCGTCGTACAGGCGCTGCAGATGACGCACAGCGTTTTCCTGAGCGGCATCGTGGAAGAATTCAGGCTTTTTAAGGTCGTTCTGGTAGCTTTCTAGGGGCGTCATGGTCTTTAGCTAGGGAGCAAAAACGGGCCGACACTGTAGCGATGGCCCGTTGTAATGGCAATTAATCCTGTTGTGGCGCCAGGGCCAGTTTCAGGCTCTCGACCGCAGCGTCGCGGGCAGCGGCGTCTGCGAAGACAGGGCTGTCGGCCACACACGCGCCATCAAGCCATACGCTGAACGCCTGGCCCTCGGTGCGAATGTCCAGATCGCCGCCTTGTTGCAGTTGCTTGCTCACTGCGCCAGCAGCCTTGCCGTCGGCGAACGAGCGGGACAACAGCAACTGCTCGCCATCGGCCGCCAGCAGGCGGAAACGGAAGCTGCCGTCGTCCTCACGGAAGCTGACGAAGCGCGCGCCCTTGCTGGCCTTCTTCTTGGTGGCCGCAACGGTTTGTGTGGTTTCGCGGAACGAACGCAGGCCAACGGCTTCACGCAGCTCACCCAGAAACGGCGTGGCAATGCGACGGGCCTTCTGTGCACCGGCCTGCAGAATGTCCTCCAGATCGGCGGGACGTTCAATCAGACGATGGTAGTTCTCGCGGGCTTCGCCCAGTTCGCTGTCGAGCAGCTGGAACAGGCGCTGCTTGGCGTCGCCCCAACCCAGGCCTTGCAGCAGGTCGGCGCGGAACGCTTCGCTCTGATCCTTGCTGGCGAATGCCTGATACAGGGTGAACAGGTGCGAGTTGTCCGGATCTTTCGCTTCGCCCGGCAGACGCGAGTCGGTGACGATGCGCGAGATCGCCTCCTTCATCTCTTTGGCGCTGCTGAACAACGGAATGGTGTTGTCGTAGCTCTTGGACATCTTGCGACCGTCCAGGCCCGGCAAGGTCGCCACGCTCTCTTCGATCAGCGCTTCGGGCATGACGAAGAATTCTTTGCCTTGGCCGAACAGGTGGTTGAAACGCTGACCGATGTCGCGCGCCATTTCGACGTGCTGGATCTGGTCGCGCCCCACTGGCACCTGATGGGCGTTGAACATCAGGATATCGGCGGCCATCAGCACCGGGTAGCTGAACAGGCCCATGGTGATGCCGGAGTCCGGGTCTTCACCGGCTTCGACGTTTTTGTCCACCGAAGCCTTGTAGGCGTGGGCGCGGTTGAGCAGGCCCTTGCCGGCGACGCAGGTCAGCAGCCAGGTCAGCTCGGGGATTTCCGGGATGTCGGACTGACGATAGAAGGTCACGCGATCGACATCCAGACCGGCTGCCAGCCAGGTCGCAGCGATTTCCAGACG
>CAURWS010000375.1:0-4818 GCA_963528485.1 uncultured Pseudomonas sp.
GACACACCGCCATCGCAGGCAAGCGCGCTCCTACAGGGGTTGGCTGTCGCTCAAATTTCGTTTTGGAGAGGGCATGCAAGACTACAAATGGCTCAATGAATACTGCCTCAACCGCTTTGGTTCCGCCGCCGCGCTGGAAGCGCACCTGCCGACGCCCGCCACCCCCAGACAACTCAAGGCCATCAGCAACGACCGTTACCTGTCGACCCTGGCCCTGCGGGTGTTTCGTGCAGGTTTGAAGCACAGTCTGGTGGACGCCAAATGGCCAGCCTTCGAGCAGGTGTTCTTTGGCTTCGATCCGGAAAAAGTCGTGCTGATGGGCGCCGATCATCTGGAGCGCCTGATGCAGGATGCGCGGATCATTCGTCATTTGGGCAAGCTGAAAAGCGTGCCGCGCAATGCCCAGCTGATCCTCGACATCACCAAGGAATACGGCAGCTTCGGCAACTTCATCGCCGAATGGCCGGTCACCGATATCGTCGGCCTGTGGCGCTACCTGGCCAAGCACGGCAATCAGATGGGCGGGCTGTCGGCGCCGCGGTTCCTGCGCATGGCGGGCAAGGATACGTTCATCCCGAGCTACGACGTGGTCGCGGCGCTCAACGCGCAGAAGATTGTCGACAAGGTCCCCAGCAGCCAGCGCGATCAGGCGGCAGTGCAGGCCGCGTTCAACCAGTGGCATGCAGAAAGCGGTCGGCCGATGTGCCAGCTGTCGATGATGCTGGCGTACACGACCAACCACTGATCTTTTTTTCGTCAGGCGCACGCCGACACAGCGCGTAATAAATCGGAGGTCGTATACAATATCCGACATTCGCCCACAGCCTGAGTCATGCGCGTGCCCTTTCTTCTTTCTGACGCCCCCAACCTCGGTGTCGCGCCGTCTGCGTCCGAGGTCATCGCCAAGTTCCTGCGCGAGTCGATCATTTCCGGCCAGTTCGCCGAAGATGAGCCCATTCGCCAGGACGACATCGCCCGTGTCTTCAACGTCAGCAAGATCCCGGTGCGCGAAGCGTTGAAGCGACTTGAGGCCGAAGGGCTGGTGCAGTTCCAGCGCAACAAGGGCGCGGTGGTCACGCGGATTTCCGAGCCGGAACTGGCGCAGATCTTCGAGGTGCGGGTGCTGCTGGAAGTGCAGGCCATTCGCCTCGCCGTGCCCCGCCTGACCCAGGCGCAGATCGACCGCGCGAGCGCCATCTGCGATGAGTTCGCCGGCGATGACGACATCGGTCGCTGGGCCGAACTGAACTGGGCCTTCCACACCTGCCTGTACGAAGCGGCGCAGCGGCCGTTTCTGCTGAACATGATTCGCTCGATCCACGACAAGGTCGAACGCTACCTGCGCGTGCAGATGAGCTTCGAGGAAGGCAAGGAACGCGCCGACCGCGAGCACCGCGAGATCCTCACCGCCTGTGCCGATCGAGACGTGGAAAGGGCCGCCGAGCTGATCGAACACCACATCATCGGCGTCTGTCGCGCGCTCTACGCCCACCTGCCCAACGCCGTGCTCAGCGAAATCTGAGTCGTGCCTCACTGTGCCGATTTCGTCATTTTCACGGACGAAATCGGTCAAGACCCTGCCCCCTGTTTTCGTCACGCTGACCGGTAACGAGCTCGGCACCTTACTCAATCTGTGGGATTGGCGTATGCCGAGAAATCAGCGCTATCCGGCAGCTTGTGGGTGAACACATGAAACGCATCCAGATCCTCGATTCCCACACCGGCGGCGAGCCCACGCGGCTGGTGCTCGACGGGTTCCCTGACCTGGGCACCGGCAGCATGGCGCAGCGTCGTCAGGTGCTGGCCGATGAGTTCGATGACTGGCGTGCGGCAACGGTGCTGGAACCTCGGGGCAGCGATGTGCTGGTGGGCGCACTACTGTGCGAGCCGGTCGACCCCGAGGCCTGCGCCGGGGTGATCTTTTTCAACAACAGCGGTTACCTCGGCATGTGCGGTCACGGCACCATCGGGCTCGTCGTCTCGTTGGCGCACTTGGGCAAGATCGGCCCCGGTGTGCATCGCATCGAAACCCCGGTGGGCACCGTTCAGGCGACCCTGCACGAGGATCGCTCGGTCAGCGTCAACAACGTGCCGTCCTATCGCTATCGCAAGAACTTCATCGTCGACGTGCCGGGCCTTGGCAATGTGACGGGCGACATCGCCTGGGGTGGCAACTGGTTCTTCCTGATCGCCGACCACGGTTTGAGCGTCACCGGCGACAACCTCGACGCCCTCACCGATTACACCTGGAAGGTGCGTCAGGCCCTGGAAAGCCAGGGCATTCGCGGCGAGGACGGCGGCGTGATCGATCACATCGAGCTGTTCGCCGACGACGATCAGGCCGACAGCCGCAACTTCGTGCTATGCCCCGGCAAGGCCTACGATCGCTCGCCCTGCGGCACCGGCACCAGCGCCAAACTGGCGTGCCTGGCCGCCGACGGCAAGCTTGAACCCGGCGCGCTGTGGCAACAGGCCAGCGTGATCGGCAGCCAGTTCGAAGGCAGCTTTCAGTGGCAACACGGCGAGCGGCAAATGGGCGACCGGATCATTCCGACTATTCGCGGCCGCGCCTACATCAGCGCCGAAGCCACTCTCTTGCTGGACGACGAAGACCCCTTCGCCTGGGGTATCCGTTCTTGATTGCGGGCTCGGCAGCCGATGTGATCATCATTGGCGGCGGCATCATCGGTGCGGCCTGCGCGGAAGAACTGGCCAGCCACGGCCTCAACATTCTGGTGCTCGACTGTCAGCGTCCGGCCGCCACGGCCGCAGGCATGGGCCATCTGGTGGTGCTCGACCACAGCCCCGCCGAACTGGCGTTGGGTGAGTACTCGGTGCGGCTGTGGCGCGAGCTGGCGCCGCAGCTACCGGACAACTGCGCCATGCGCAACAACGGCACCCTGTGGCTGGCCTGCAACGCAGAAGAAATGGCCGAGGCCGAACGCAAGCACGCAGCCCTGAGCGCGTTCGGCCTGGGTTGCGAACTGATCACAGGTCAAGCCCTGGCCCTCGCCGAACCTTCCCTGCGCCCCGGTCTGTTCGGCGCGCTCAAGGTCAGGGGTGACGGCATTATTTATGCGCCGAACGCTGCGCGCTGGTTGCTGCAGCGTCAGCCCGGGCGCGTGCGTCAGAAGAAAGCAGAAGTGCTGAATGTGGAGGGCAATCGCGTGCGTCTGGCCGATGGCCAATGGTTGCAGGCCGATGCGGTGCTGCTGGCCAACGGTATTTATGCCAAGGAGCTGTGCCTTGAGCTGCCGCTACAGGCCAAGAAAGGCCACTTGCTGATCACTGATCGCTACCCGACGCAGATTGCCCACACGCTGGTCGAGTTGGGCTACATCACCAACGCGCACAAGGGCGACGGGCCATCGGTGGCGTTCAACCTGCAGCAGCGTCCGACCGGGCAATTGTTCGTCGGCTCGTCGCGCCAGTTCGACGATCACGACCCGGCCATCGACGCCACAATGCTCGGGCGCATGCTGCGTCGGGCGATGGAGTTTTTGCCACGCCTGGGCGAGTTGAACGGCATCCGCAGCTGGACCGGCTTTCGCTCGGCCAGCCCCGACGGCCAGCCGCTGGTGGGCGAACACCCGAATCAACCCGGCTTGTGGCTCGCAGTCGGCCACGAAGGTCTGGGCGTGACCACGGCCACTGGCACCGCAAAGCTGCTGGCCGCGCAACTGCTGCGCACCCCGCCGCCGGCCGAGCTGCAAACCCATCTGGATGCGTACCTGCCACAGCGTTTTATCGGAGCCCACGCCCATGCCTGAATTGAGCATCGACGGCCAGCCATTTCGCTTTGCCCAAGGCACCACCGTTGCCGCTGCGTTGATGGCCTGCGGCGACCGGTGCAGCCGCACCTCGGTCAGCGGTCAACGTCGCGCGCCGTTGTGCGGCATGGGCATTTGTCAGGAATGCCGAGTGAGCATCGATGGCCTGCGCCGCCTGGCCTGCCAGACCATCTGCCGCGACGGCATGCAGGTGGAGACCCATTCATGAGCGCCCATGTCGACCTGCTGATCATCGGCGCAGGCCCTGCCGGGATGGCGGCGGCGCTGGCAGCGGCGCCCAGTGGCATCCGCATTGCGATCCTCGACGACAACCCGCTGCCCGGCGGGCAGATCTGGCGCGACGGGCCGGGGGCGAAATTCCCTGCGCAGGCTGCCGAAATGCGCGCCAAGTTTGAGCAATACGCCAACGTTCAACTGCACAGCGCCTGCAAGGTCGTCGCACTCGCAGGCCCCAAAAAGCTGTTGCTGGAGGACGCCGAGCGCGGCTGGACCCTGAGCTACGACCAGCTGATTCTGTGCACCGGTGCGCGGGAACTGCTGCTGCCCTTTCCCGGCTGGACCTTGCCCGGCGTCACTGGCGCGGGCGGTTTGCAGGCGCTGATCAAGGGCGGCTTGCCCGTGGCAGGCGAACGGATCGTGATCGCAGGCAGCGGCCCTCTCCTGCTCGCCTCGGCAGACACCGCGAAGAAGAACGGCGCCCAAGTCGTACGCATCGCCGAGCAGGCGTCGCTGGCGTCGGTCGGCCGTTTTGCCGCTGGGTTGTGGCGCTGGCCGAACAAGGCCAGGCAGGCAGTTGAGCTGGCCAGCGGCGCCTATCGAACCCGCGCTCATGTGCTCGCAGCCTTGGGCTCGGAGCGGCTGCAAGCGGTGCGGATTCAGGTCGGTGAGCGCATCGAGGAAATCCCTTGCGATCGCCTGGCCTGTGGCTTCAGCCTGGTGCCCAATGTCGAGATCGCCTCGGCGCTGGGCTGTCGGATCGAAGCCCGTGCTGTGGTTGTCGATGAGTGGCAGGCCAGCAGCCTTGCCG
>CAURWS010000376.1:0-4812 GCA_963528485.1 uncultured Pseudomonas sp.
CGTCATGGCATGGATTGTTCCAGAGCGGCGCATGGGCCTACCGTCCTCGTTCTACGTCCTGCACAGCTGGGATGTGGAGGGCACACCGGAGCGAACGCTTCGTCGGTGGCGGTCTATCACCAAGCGCTGGCTTGATGATCAGGTAAGTGCTGCTCACGTCGCCGTTGGGGCGCTGCTGGAGGAGCGGCAGATGATTCACAAAGTTGCCGCTTGACTGTGACCGAGTGACCGCGTAGATTTCGAACCTGCGGTTTGGTGCGTGATCAGGAGAGCGCCCAAACACTGAAAAGCCCGGCCATTGCGTCGGGCTTTCTCGTTTGCGGAATCAGATTTCTTTTGCCATGATCGATGTCCATTCAGTGCAGGCAGCACATCTGCCGATGCTCAGCTGGAAAGGACTGCGAGAGTGGATTGAGCCCGGCCAAGTGCCGGGCTTTCTCGTTTTTGGAAGGTGCTTATGACGAAGCTCGTGCTTGAAGTTGACGCAGTCGAGATCGGCGCCCAACTACATCAGCTCATCGACGCGCTTACCTCACTTCAAAAGATTCCCGAATTTCCCTTTGATCAGTTTCAAAGCCTGGTCTTTGGCTTGCTTCCTGAGGTTGCCGTAAGTTTCGACCCTGCCGCATCCTCCGCAGGTAATCTTCGAGCTGTCTGTGGGGTTTCGGGGAATCTCGAACTTGTCACTACGGCACTTGTTGCACTTCAACACTATCTCCATGATTTTCTTCCCTGTGATGCGTTTGGTGTGGAAGCGAAACGATAGCACGGGGCCATTTGTTTTTGCGTTAGGTGGGAAACCATAGCCAGGGTGGGCCTTCGGGCAGGGCCTGGACGCGGTAAAGCCGGATAGTCACGCGTTGCTAAAGAACACCGGCAGTCAAAGAGCCTTGATCCTCAGTGTGTGCAGGAGGCGGCTTTGATGGGCAGCGTGGGAAGACACGCAAACATTTCCGAGCCTCGGCATCTGCCGGGGCTTTTTCATTTCAGGAGTAGTAATGGACCCAACCGATCTCGGCCCAGGAACAGCCACCTGGTTGACCGGTACGGTCGGCGTCCTTGGCGGCGGCTTTCTGTGGATGCGCAAGTTTCTTTCGCGTGATGCCGCTGACCGGGCCATGGACAACGCCGACATCGGCACCGTCCGCCGTCTGAATGAGCTGCTCGACTCTGAACGCACCGCTCGCAAGGAAGCGGAAGCGCGAGCTGACCAATTCGCAAAAGAACGTAACGAACTCGCCGCCGCAGTTGGCCGAATGGAAGGGAAAATCGAAGCCCTCACCAGCCAGGTCGCACAACTCACAGACAAGGTGACCACCCAGAGTGCGGAAATCGCGCGCCTGCGGTCGCAGCTCGGAGGTGCCAACTGATGGAAAGATGCGCAATCAACTTCATTGCCCGCCGCTGGTGGAAGCGTGCAGAAGTCTGGGTCATTGCTGGCCTGTTGGTCATGGGTGGTCTTACCCTGGGCTATCAGGCTGGCGTATGGGCATCCGGCAGTGAGCACACCAAGCAGCTGGTCGAGGTGCGCAATGCCTACGACGCGGCACTCAAGCAACGCGATATCCGCCTGACCAAGCTTGCGGAGAGCACTCAGCAGGCTGCAGGCAATGTTCAAAAGGCCTCCGACAGCGCCGTGCAGGCAGCGGACCGCGCAGCACAGGCAGCTGATACGGCCAGCAAGGCTGCTGACAAGGTCAATGAGGCCGTAGAGCGAACAGCGCCATGATCGACTTGATCAAGGCAGTCCCGCTTTGGGCCTGGATTATGCTGACCCTCACCGCCGTCCTGGGATCGACCTATCTTCGCCTTGAAGAGACAAAGCATTCGCTCGATGCCGTGACGGATCAACGTGACGTGGCCACTGCCCGAGCTGAATCAATCGGCAAAACCCTGACCCTACAGCGCCAGCTCACCGCTGACGCAAACGAGGCTACTGACCATGCGACTCAACAGGCTGCACATGTCACGGCTACCGTTGTTGTTGCTGATGACCGCGCTCGCAGCCTGCAGCAACAAGTCACAGATCTGCTTGCCAAGCGAAAGCGTTGTACTGCCGACCTTGCCAGCACAGGCAAGACAAGAGACGACCTTGCCGATCTGCTCGCCGACCTGCGTCGAGAGGCTGACGATGAGGCGGGAAGCTTGGCAGAAGCGCTTGATCGAAGCCGAATAGCTGGCCAGCTGTGTGAGTCGATGTACTCGGCGGCAATGAAGGCCCGGTGATCGGCGCCACGAATTCAGATGCGCCCGTTTCGTGGCGCGCACACCGGAGCAGTCATCCATGCCCAGAGCACGCAAAACCGACCCTCAGCAGCCAGCACCAGCACCCGAGCCTATTCCGGCGGTAGACGTGAACGCCGAGGTCGGCCATCTCGATCGAGCGATCACCACTGCCTTGAACGCAGCGAAGGCTGGCGGTCTGCCGAATGGCTACATCGTCGCCGTCCTGCACGCCCATGCGTTGAAGCAAACCCAGCTCCTCCTGGGGCAGTAATGCGATGAAGATCACCGTCAATCACCTGTTCGGCGCCGTCGTCATCGAGCTGCTGTCCGGTCGTCGTGTTGTCCACCGCGAGCGGTTTGAAGGCAAGACCACAACGCCGTACACCAGATCGATTCGCCCCACAGTGGCGTACGACTCACATCGTGCTGTGACCAACCTGAACCGCGACACTGATTTCACATACGAGGTATCGCCATGAACATCGAGGACCTATCCGTAAAGCTTGGGGTGAGCGTCAACGCGAACTTCCTGCAGCCTGCGCCCAATGATCTGCTGGTGCTGAAGGTAGATACCTTCTTGAGCGCTAAACAGCGGGAGTTGGTCGAGTCCAACCTTGTCCCCGTCTTCAAGGCGCTGGGATGCAGGGTAGTGGTCCTGGAAGGCGGCATGGATGTTCTGCTGGTCAAGCAGGCGACCGATACCACAGACGCTGACTGACCGATGGCCTGCACCGGATGTGCCGCGCGCCGGGCACGAGCAGTGAAGTGGTTCGCCATTGCAGCAGACCGCGCCCGCACCCTGATCAAGCGTCCTGAGAAGTCTGATGCCAATTCGACCGAAGCGACATCAACCGTCAGCCCCAGCGACGCCCCAGCACAAGACGGCTGAGCAGACGCGTGGAACCAGCAGCCAGCGTGGGTACAACTACCGATGGCAGCAGTCGCGTAAAGGCTTCCTTGCCAAGCATCCCCTATGTGCTGAGTGCCAGCGGCAAGGGCGTGTGACCGCAGCAACTGACGTCGATCACGTCATCCCACACAAGGGCGACATGGTTCTGTTCTGGGACCGCTCGAACTGGCGCGGCCTGTGCCGCCCATGCCATTCGGTCAAGACGGCGAGAGAGGATGGTGGCTTCGGCAATGCCCGACGCAGTTGATGTGGCACGTCAACTCCCTGACAGATACGACCGTTCGTCGGAAATGGTAGGAATTATCATTCTTGACGCACCGAAATGGTGCAATAGGGATGGCCTATCGATGGGGGAGGGCTGAAAGTCTGGAGCTTTATGATCCTAGACCGCGCCCGAGGCTTTTTTTCGCACTGTCAGTTGAGCAAAACCGTTTTTTGAGCGTGCGGATGACCCGCAGGCCTGTCCAGAATCATCGAGTACGACCATGGCGAATCCACGCAAACCCGCTCAGTTGAAGGCGGTTGCCGGGACTGAGCGCAAAGATCGTGACGTTCCCGTGGAAGTTGAACTGCCTCTGGTTGATGTCGCGCCTGACGCGCCGGACTGGTTACCGAACGCTCATGCCGTCAAGGAATGGAACCGGCTCGTTCCGATCCTGATGGCCAACAAACTGCTGACGGATGCCGCGCTAAGCCCGCTTGCTCACATGTGCGCGCTCCACGGAAAAATCGTCCAACTATATGCAGCGGGCGAGGCGCCCACAGCCAGTATGTCCGGCACGCTGCGCAACCTTCAGAACGACTTTGGTCTCACGCCCGTTGCCCAGGGCAAGGTCCGCGCTGGGCCTGAGGACTTGAAAGGCAATGCATTCGCCGGAAACGGCAACAAGCGCGGGGCCAAATAACCGAATCATCAGAACTTTGGGGTAGGAATGCGTGATTTCGTAAAAATCGCGACGGACTATGCCAAAGCAGCCGTGGCCGATAAGAAGCGCAAGAAGCATGGCAAGCTGATCAGGCAGGCCGCACAGCGCTTTCTGGACGACCTGAAGCGGGCCAAAAAGAGGGACTGCCCCTTCATTTTCGACCCCTGGCACGCCACCGATCCGTGCGATTTCATCGAGAAGCTTCACCACGTCGAAGGCAAGTGGGAGAAGCCAACGATCGTCATGCACGCATCGCACATCTTCTTCGTCGTGCAGCTCTTTGGCTTCCGCAAGCGCGAGGCGGTTTACACCGAGGGGTGGGGTGATGACGGGATGTTCCACCCGCGTCGCTTCACCTCGGCGCTGTTCGCTGTCGCGCGAAAGAATGCCAAGAGCACATTGTCGTCGGCAATTCTGCTGTATTGCGAGTGCTGCGAGCCTGAGGAAGGCGCTCAGATCGTTAGTGCCGCCACCACGTTCGGCCAAGCGGCAATCATCTTCAACGCTGCGAAGCGGATGACCGAGAAAAACGCCGATCTGCGCGAGTACTTTGGTCTTGAGGTCTGGGCAAAATCGATCAGCCGCGTTCAGACCGGTGCGAGCTTTAAGCCGATTCACGCCAAAGCGTCGACCCAAGACGGCCTGAATCCCTCGCATGTCGGGCTCGATGAGATCCACGCGCACAAAACGGCTGACCTGCTGAACGTATTGCAGTCGGCTGCTGGCGCCAGGGGCAACCCCCTCTGGTTT
>CAURWS010000377.1:0-4811 GCA_963528485.1 uncultured Pseudomonas sp.
CTTCCAGCTGCTTGCGCGAGCAGGTGCACGCGTAGGCCAGGCCGTAGCTGAACCAGCGGTTGATGATGTCCTGATAGGCATCGTGACGATCGCTTTGCCTGACCAGATCGCCATCCCACTCGAAGCCGTAGGTCTCCAGCGTATTGAGGATTGCGGCCTGCGCGCCGGGTTCTTCACGGGGCGGGTCGAGGTCTTCCATGCGCATTAGCCACAAGCCGCCGACTGCACGCGCATCCAGATAGGACGCCAGCGCTGCGACGAGCGAGCCGAAGTGCAGGTAACCGCTCGGGGTTGGCGCGAAGCGCCCTATATAAGAAGGGGATTTCATGGGCGGTGATGGTACTGGAAATGAGAGGTCCAAAAAACCGGACGCTTCCTTGATCGCTGTAGGAGTGAGCTTGCTCGCGATTGCGGCGTGTCATTCAACATCGCTGTGGCTGTTCCTCCGCCTTCGCGAGCAAGCTCTCTCTTATAAGGTCTATAACGGCTATAACGGCGTGCCCGCCTGCTAAAGCGAGGTCGGGTCCTGAAAAAAACAAAGGACGCCGAAGCGTCCTTTGTTTTGTTGCGGAAAACAGGATCACTTACCGATCTGTTTTTCCTTGATTTCAGCCAGCGTCTTGCAGTCGATGCACAGGTCGGCAGTAGGGCGGGCTTCCAGACGGCGCAAGCCGATCTCGATGCCGCAGGATTCGCACCAGCCATACTCTTCGTCTTCGATCAGTTGCAGCGTCTTGTCGATCTTCTTGATCAACTTGCGCTCACGGTCACGAGCACGCAGTTCCAGAGCGAATTCTTCTTCCTGACTGGCACGGTCAGCAGGGTCTGGGAAGTTGGCCGCTTCGTCCTTCATGTGATCAACCGTACGGTCGACTTCCTGCATCAAGTCCTGTTTCCACTTGTTCAGGATCTTGGTGAAGTGAGCACGCATGGGCTTGCCCATGTACTCCTCGTCCTTCGCCGGGACGTAAGGTTCGAAACCGCTAATCGTTTGGTTGCTTTTTTGCTTTTCTTCGGTGGGCATGAACGGACCGCCTCTCACTCTTCTAAGCCATTGCGCAGGGTAAAGATCCATCGCCGACACCTGCCGGCCCTGCGGCTGCAAGCGGGCGAACTTACCAGATCGAATCGGAGCGCGCTACTCCCGGTTGTCGAGCCTGGCTCTACAACGCGCCCGTGAACTATGACCACAGCCAAAGCGCCCGGTTTTATATTATTTTGCAGTGCCATCAGTCTAGCCCCTTGGACAATAACGTCGCGATTTGTAGATCGTCGGCACATTTGCGACAGGGGCGCGGTGGATAAAGCCTGTCGCATTGCAGACGGTTGAGTAGAATCGACGGCCTGTTTCGATACTTGTGAATAAAGGAAGACCGATGCCCCAGCCCTACAGTGCGCGCAGCCGCGCCATCGAACCCTTTCATGTCATGGCGCTGCTGGCCCGTGCCAATGAACTGCAGGCGGCGGGGCACGACGTCATTCACCTGGAAATCGGCGAGCCCGATTTCACCACCGCCGAGCCCATCATCAAGGCCGGGCAGGCCGCGCTGGCCGCGGGCAAGACCCGTTACACCGCCGCGCGCGGGCTGCCTGAATTGCGCGAGGCGATTGCCGGCTTCTATCAGCAGCGCTACGGCGTGAGCATCGATCCGGGGCGAATCCTGATCACTCCCGGCGGCTCTGGCGCGTTGCTGTTGACCTCCAGCTTGCTGGTCGACCCCGGCAAACACTGGCTGCTGGCCGATCCGGGTTACCCCTGCAACCGGCATTTCCTGCGTCTGATTGAAGGCGCCGCGCAACTGGTGCCGGTCGGCCCCGACGTGCGCTATCAACTGACGCCCGAGCTGGTGTCCAAGCACTGGAACCAGGACAGCGTCGGCGCCTTGGTGGCTTCGCCTGCCAATCCGACCGGCACCTTACTGCATCGCGATGAGTTGGCAGCGCTGTCAGCTTCGCTCAAGGCGCGCGACGGGCATCTGGTGGTGGACGAGATCTATCACGGCCTGACTTACGGCACCGATGCCAGCAGCGTGTTGGAAGTGGATGACGACGCCTTTGTCCTGAATAGTTTTTCAAAGTATTTCGGCATGACCGGCTGGCGCCTGGGCTGGCTCGTTGCCCCTGAGGCGGCGGTCGGCGACCTGGAAAAACTCGCGCAAAACCTCTACATCAGCGCGCCGAGCATGGCGCAGTCCGCCGCACTGGCCTGTTTCGAGCCGCAGACCCTGGAAATCCTCGAACAGCGTCGCGCCGAATTCGGCAAACGCCGGGACTTCATGCTGCCAGCCTTGCGCGAGCTGGGCTTCAACATTGCGGTCGAGCCCGAAGGCGCCTTCTATCTTTATGCCGACATCAGCGCCTTTGGTGGCGATGCCTTCGCGTTCTGCCGGCATTTCCTGGAGACCGAGCACGTCGCATTTACGCCGGGCCTGGATTTCGGCCGTCATCAGGCCGGGCATCACGTGCGTTTCGCCTACACCCAGAGCCTTGAGCGATTGCAGGAAGCGGTCGAGCGGATTGGCCGTGGGCTGCGGAGCTGGCAAGGCTGATGCGTTTTTCTCCCGAACTCGAAGAAGCCCGCCTGCTGCAGCGTTACAAACGTTTTTTGGCGGATATCGAAACCGCCAGCGGCGAGCGGCTGACCATTCACTGCCCCAACACCGGCTCCATGTTCAACTGCATGATGCCCGGCGGGCGCGTGTGGTTCAGCCGCTCCAACGACCCCAAACGCAAGCTGCCGGGCACCTGGGAAATCAGCGAAACCCCACAGGGGCGCTTCGCCTGCGTCAACACCGGGCGAGCCAACAAACTGGTCGAAGAGGCACTGCTGGCGGGGGTGATCACTGAGCTGAACGGCTTTACCACGCTCAAGCGGGAAGTTGCCTACGGCCAGGAAAACAGCCGCGTCGACTTCCGTCTAGATTACCCGCAGGGCTCGCTGTATCTGGAAGTGAAGAGCGTGACGCTGGGGTTTGACGACAGTAACGTCGCGGCTTTCCCGGATGCCGTCACCCAGCGCGGCGCCAAGCATCTGCGCGAATTGGCGATGCTGGCGCGGCAGGGCGTGCGCGCGGTGTTGCTGTATTGCGTCAACCTGACCGGCATCGAAGCCGTTCGGCCCGCCGAGGAAATCGATGCGGGGTATGCCGCAGCCTTGAGGGAGGCGGTGGCCGCTGGCGTCGAAGTGCTTGCCTATGGCGTGTCTCTGACGCCTGAAGAAGTGCGGGTTGATCGTCGACTGCAGGTGCATCTCGCCGAAGCGGTCGGCCTCAGTCTCGTTCCGGCAGTTTGATCCACACCCCTTGAGTGTCTTCACTGCATTCGATGGCGCTCAGGGATTGGCCCTCGCAAGGCCCGGCGATGCATTCGCCGCTTTCGATCAGAAACAGTGCGCCATGGGTCGCGCACTCGATCAGGCTGGCGCTGGCATCGAGAAACTGGTCGGGCTGCCATTCCAGGCGCACGCTGCGATGGGGGCAGCGATTCCGGTACGCGTAGACCTGCCCGGCACGCCGCACGACCAACAGTGACAGGCCATCGACCTCGAAGCCACGGCCTGTTCCTTCGGCCAGATCCATTCCGTTACATAAGTAGTTCAGCGGAGCCTCCTTCGCGCTTGACGTGTAAATGCAAGTCATTATCAAATTGCCCCGCTGTCGCGGGCGGCCTAGTCTGACAGCTCTGCAAATGACGCGTCGATTCCAGGCTTCTTCAGACGCGCTCCCTCTCTATTAAGGACGCTTCCCCTTATGCGCTTCATCGCCAAGCTGACTGCTGTTCTGATTGGGCTTTCATTCACGCATCTGGTGATGGCCGATGCTCAGCCCCAGCGCTGGGTCAGTGCCGGTGGCGCGCTGACGGAATGGATCGTCGCGCTGGGCGGGGAATCGCATCTGGTAGGCATCGACACCACCAGCCAACACCCCGAATCGATCAAGTCGCTGCCGAGCATCGGCTATCAGCGGCAGTTGTCGTCGGAAGGCATCCTGAGCCTGCGTCCGAATATTCTGGTGGGCACCGAGGAAATGGGGCCGCCCCCAGTGCTGGAACAATTGCGCGCCGCGGGCGTGAAGGTTGAAGTCCTCTCCGCAGGCGCTGAAATCAGCTCGCTGCAGGGTAATCTGCAAAAACTCGGTGCTCTCCTCGGCAAAGAAACTCAGGCCCGCGAGGCCGGTGAACAGTACGCCAGACAGTTGGAGGGCCAGCACAGCTGGGTTGCCCAGGCGCAACAGCATCAATCGGCGCCAGGCGTGCTGCTGTTGGTCAGCCATGCGGGCGCAGCGCCGATGGTTGCGGGGCTTGGCACCGTAGGGGACTGGCTGATCAAGCAATCTGGAGGCCGCAACCTGGCGACCCACACCGGTTACAAGATTTTTTCCGCAGAGGCTATGGCCGGCATGAACCCTGAAGTCCTTGTGTTCACTGATCGAGTCCGGAACGGCACATCTTCCCGTCAGGCCCTGCTCCGGGAGAACCCGCTCTTGGCTGCGACTCAAGCTGCACGTAACAACCGCCTGATCGAAGTCGACCCCACGCTGCTGGTCGGCGGCCTGGGCCCACGCCTGCCTGAGGCCATGAAAGCCCTGGCCAAAGCCTTCTACCCGGCTGATTCCTCGCTCAACGCCAAGGTCACGCCCGCGCAATGAGGGTCATCCTGCAACCTCGCAGCCTGTTCATCGTGCTGAGCGTCACTTGTGTGCTGGCGATCTGGCTTTCGCTGGCGCTGGGGCCCGTGAGCCTGCCGCTCATGGACACCCTGCGCGCCGGATTACGCCTGCTCGGCGTGCCGGTTTCGGGTGACAACCTTGAGC
>CAURWS010000378.1:0-4803 GCA_963528485.1 uncultured Pseudomonas sp.
GTGCATAACGCACCGTATTGCTCTCCTGCGCGCAGGCGCCGCCAAGGGTGTCGTGGCGCCCGCAGGTGTCTTCGACGATGGTCAGCATCGGCTTGCCGAGGTTGGAATACAGCACGCTGCCTTTGCTCAGGTAGACGTTGTTCTGCCGACGCAACGTGCGTTGCACGTCATAGCGTTCGCGCGGGTTGGCCAGGCTGTAGAACAGCGTGTCGACGGCCTGATTGCCTTCCAGATCGAGCAGGCGCAGGGTCTGGCCGGCCTTGAGTTCGGTCAGCGACGGCTCGCCGGCCGGGATGTGAGTGATGGAAACGGGGGCTTTCTTGGCTGCGGTGGTCATCACAAGGTCCTCAGGCGAACAGGCGATCGGTGTTGATGAAGCCGCGCACGTTCTCTTCGCGCGAGGTGCGGCAGTGTTCGGCGACGCTGGCGTCGGCCTTCATCCAGCTCAGCCTCACCGGCTGCGGGGCGTACTCGGGATTGGGGTCCATCGGGTGTTGCAGCGCGGTGAGCACCACCAGCGTGTCCATCGGCGCGTAAAGCTCGATGCAGTCGCCCGCTTTCGAGTTGCCGGGCCTGAAGGCGAGGGCGCCGTGATCGTCGACATCGACCCGGCTGAACAGGTTCAGGGTCATCAGCAGGTCCGACAGGCCCAGGCCCCACTTGCCCATTTCCACCAGCAGGTTGTCGGCGCCGTTGCGAAAGAAGTCGTTGCGCAGTTCCTGATAGCGGCCCTGGCCGTATTTTTCGGTGACCTCTTCGGCGCACAGCACGCCGCCAATGCTGTCGCTCCAGCCGCAGGTGTCGGTAGTGATCGCTGCCAGCACGCGGCCCATGTCCGAGTACAGGCAGTGGCCTGTGGTGAGCTTGGCGGTGTGTTGGCATTTGAGGCTGTCGGGCAGGTTCAGGCGCTCGGTTTTCTCATGGGCGTTGAACATCGTCAGGCTGACATTGGCGTTGCCGTTCAGATCGGTCAGGCGCAGCAGCTCGCCGCGCTTGAGCACGAACGAGAGGTGGCCGCCGCCGGGCAGCAGATCTTCGGCGAATACCGGGAATACCGCAGTGGAATCAGTCATGTCGAAATCCTTCAAGCCAATTGCAGCGATTCAATGGCCGCGCGGGCGGCGCGACGGTCGCTGTTCAGGGGAATGTCGTAAGTGATGCGTGCGCCATAGGCACCGGGGGCGTGGGGGTCGTGGCGAACCTTGTCGAAGACCATCAGGCGTGTGCCGAGGTTGAAGCCTTCGGACAGGTCGTGGGTGACCATGAATACCGTCAGCTTGGTCTCGCGCCACAGTTCCAGCAGCAGGGCGTGCATGTCCTTGCGGATGCCGGGGTCGAGGGCGCCGAACGGCTCGTCGAGCAGCAACACGCGAGGCTTCATGATCAGCGCCTGGGCAATCGCCAGGCGTTGCTGCATGCCGCCGGACAGCTGCGTCGGGTATTTGTCCAGTGCATGGCCCAGGCCGACCTTGTGCAGCAGCACCGAGGCCTGCTCGCGAGCGTCGCGCTTGGCCTTGCCGAACAGGCGGCCGAGCAGCGCCGAGCGTGGTAGCTCCAGACCCAGGGCGACGTTGTCCAGCACCGAAAGATGCGGGAACACCGAATAGCGCTGAAAGACCACGCCGCGGCTGGCATCCGGCTCTTTGGCCAGAGGCTGGCCGTCGAGCAGGATCGTCCCCTTGCTTGGCACTTCCTGGCCCAGCAGCAGGCGCAGAAAGGTCGATTTGCCACAGCCCGAAGCGCCAACCAGAGTGCAGAACTCGCCCTCGGCAATGCTCAGGTTCAGGCCTTCGAGCACCACTTGATCGCCGTATTGTTGCCAGACGTTATTGACCGAAATAAAGCTCATGGGCGCGCCCCCTCATACCAAGGGAAGGCCTTTCGGGTCAGGGCTTTGAGGCCCCAGTCCATCAGCCAGGCGAGGAGGGTGATCCAGACCACGTACGGCAGGATCATGTCCATCGCCAGATAACGACGCACCAGAAAGATCCGGTAACCCAGGCCGTCAGTCGACGCGATGGCTTCGGCGGCGATCAGGAACAACCACGCCGAACCCAGCACCAGTCGCAATGAAATCAGCAAACGCGGCAGCAGCTGTGGCAGGACGACCCGCAGGATCAGCGTCCAGGTCGAGGCGCCCAAGGTCTGTGCCTTGATCAGCAGCTCGACCGGAATCTCCCGGGCGCGCTGTTCCAGATCACGAGCCAGCACCGGCGTGATGCCGATGACGATCAGCATCACCTTCGACAACTCGCCCAGCCCGAAAACGATGAACAGGATCGGCAGGATCGCCAGCGGCGGCACCATCGACAGCACCGTGAGCAGCGGCGACAGCGGCGCGCCGAACAGCGGCAACACCCCCGACGCGATGCCCAGGCACAGACCGACGATGGCGCTGATCGCAAGGCCGATGGCCAGGCGTTGCAGACTGGACGCGCTGTCCTGCCAGAGCAGATATTCGCCGGTGCGTTGATCGGGAATGATCGCCACACGTTTGATCGCGTCAGTCATCTGCACCGCGCTGGGCAGCAGCTTGTCGTTGGGGTTTTCCGTCAGCCGGGTTGCCGAGCCCGTGAAGTAGGCGAACAGCAACAGGGCGAACGGCAGGATCACCAGAATCAGGCGGCTGGCGCCATCGGGGCGGCGATTAATCAAGCGCATGGCAAATAACCTGTGTGAAGCGGATTCTTACAACTTGCCGTCAACGGCCATCTGCACGTAGCTCGGGTCGAAATGCAGCTTGAGGTTGCCCTTGTCGCCTTCGGTCACGCTGTTGGCGAAGGTCATGCCCACCGCGCTGGCATCCTTGGCGCCTTCGCCGAGCAGGCCGTGCTCGAAGGAGAAGCCGGCGACCTTGCGCATGGTGCTCGGCAGCTGTTGGCTGGTGGCGAATTCCAGGGCTTCTTTAGGCGTGGCGAACAATTTGGTGGTGTCCAGTTGCGACTGAAACCCCGCCAGATCCGTGCCCGAGGCCTTGGCCATGTGTTCCAGGGCTTCTTTGGATTGCGCGTTCTTGGCGTTCATCAGCGCGACGACTTCGAACCAGGCACCGGTCAGCGCCTTGCCCAGCGCGGGGTTGTCTTTGAGGGTCTGGGTGTTGACCACCATCATGTCCATGATTTCGCCGGGGATCTTGCTGGAGTCGAACACTTCGGTGACGCCAGGCTTGGCCTTGATCTCCGAGAGCATCGGGTTCCAGGTGGTCACGGCCTTGACCTGGTCGGTGTTGAAGGCGGCGGCGATGTCGGCGTCGGAGGTGTTGACGACCTTCAGGTCTTTCTCGGTCAGGTCAGCCGAGTCCAGCGCGCGGGCCAGCAGGTAGTGGGAAACCGACAGCTCCACCAGATTGACGTCCATGCCTTTGAGGTCGGCGACTTTCTTGCCCGCACCCTTGATGACGATGCCGTCGTTGCCGTTGGAGAAGTCGCTGACCACCAATGCCGTGCTTTCCACGCCGCCGGCTGCAGGGATGGTCAGCGCGTCCATGTTGGTCATGGTGCAACCGTCGAACTGGCCGGCGGTGTACTGGTTGATCGATTCGACGTAGTCGTTGAGCTGGGTGACCTTGATATGGATGTCGTACTTCTTGGCCCACTTGTCGATGATGCCCTGGGTCCCTGCGTACTCCCACGGCATCCAGCCGGCGTAGATCGTCCAGCAGACGTTGAAGTCCTTTTTCGGGGCGGCGGTGACCGAGAGGCTTAAGGCGGCGAAGGCGCCTGCGGCGAGTAGAGCGAATAGACGGGACTTTTGCATTGAAACCTCCAGTAGCGAAAAGGGGCGGTCAGGAGTACGGCGACACCACTGGTGTCCTGTCTCCCGGGCTTTTATCCCGCCGTGTAACCTCTACTGGAGGTCGCCGACTCTCGGACCAGCCACCCGCTTTTTTCAAGCGGGCCGGAACCCTAGTCGGCTATTGCAAATTGTGGTGCCGCGAACCTGAGTTGACTCCTGCACGGTGTTTGTTAAGCGAGAGGCGTGCCAAGTCGTTGCGCCCCTTGCGCAGGCTGGGCTGTGGCGTAAACAGCGGTTTTTCAAGGCGATAAGCGTGCACCGTTGCAGGGCGCCGTCCGGCGGTTGGGGGTTGGTTCGGGGCACTCGAAGGGGATCGCGCGGTCTGAAGTTACGTTCTCGGCAATTGTGGGAACGCCGACCAGCGCCGCTGGTTCGAGCTCTATCGCGGTCCAGGAGGCCGCCATGTATCGACGAAGCTTGCTCACCGTTTTGATGACGTTGTCTCTCGCAGGATGTTACGGAGGCTATTACGAATCAGAGACGTACACGCAGCCGGTCTATAGCAGTGGCTATGGCAGCGGTTACGTGTACGACAGCTATCGCCCGTACGGGCCGACCGGGTATTACGGGGGCTCGTCGGTTTATTACTCGTCACCGCGTTATTACTCGGCGCCTCGCTACTATTCGCCGCCCCGGTACTACGCGCCGCCTCCACGCTACTATGGGCCAGGCCCTGGCTACGGTGGCCGTCCGGGCTACGGCGGCGGATACTGGAACGGTGGGGGCGGCGGCTACCACGGTGGCGGCTCCGGTTATCGTCCGCCCGCTCCACCTCCAGGCCCAAGGCCGGGCGCAGGTGGCGGCTGGAATGGCAACCACGGTGGCGGCCCTGGACCGGGCAGACCGAGTGGAAACATGCGGCAGGACGGTAACTTCGGTCGCGGCGGTCATGGTGGGCCGGGTGGCGGGAATCGCTAAACCAACTGGAAACGGCGCTCTCAGGAGCGCCGTTTTTTATTACCCCGAACCTGTAGAAGTGAGCTTTTCGCGATGGCGGTCCGTCTGAGA
>CAURWS010000379.1:0-4799 GCA_963528485.1 uncultured Pseudomonas sp.
CATCAGCAGGATTGATAAGACGCCTGGGACGCCCTGAATAGAGCGTCCGGCGCGGTCGCGAGTTTTGCTTGCTTAACGAACCTCAGGCAGGCGAACCCGATTGGCGCGAGTGAGCCTGCCCGCCCATCAAAACACCGACCAGCCGATCCGCGAGCTCAGCAATTCCAGCGCAGCCATTCCCGCAAGGGAGTTGCCAGCGGCATTCAATTCCGGCGACCACACGCACACGGTAAATTGCCCAGGCACGATGGCGACAATGCCGCCGCCCACGCCACTCTTGCCGGGCAACCCCACGCGGTAGGCGAAATTGCCTGCTTCGTCATACAGCCCGCTGGTGGCCATGATCGAGTTCACCTGTTGGGTCTGGCGGCGGGTCAGGATCTGCTCGCCGCTGTGCTTGCAGAACCCGTCGTTGGCCAGAAAACAGAACGCCTTGGCCAGGTCCAGACAGCTCATGCGCAGCGCGCAGTAACTGAAATAACTGCGCAGCACCGTCTCGACCTCGTTATGAAAGTTGCCGAATGACTGCATCAGGTACGCCATGGCCGCGTTGCGCGCGCGGAACTGAAACTCCGAGTCCGCCACACGGGTGTCCATCAACACGTGGGGATTGCCCGACAGCCGCCGCACGAAATCGCGCATCGACAAGGTGGGGGCTGCAAAACGCGACTGGTTGATGTCGCAGATCACCAACGCCCCGGCATTGATAAAGGGATTACGCGGACGGCCCTGCTCGAATTCCAGTTGCACCAGCGAGTTGAACGGCTGGCCCGAGGGCTCATGACCCAGTCGCTCCCAAATGGCCTCACCGGAGTGGCCGATCGCCTGAACCAGACTGAACACTTTGGAAATACTTTGCACCGAGAACGGCACCAGGGCATCACCTGCGCAGTAATAGCTGCCATCGTTGCCATAAACGGCGATGCCCAGTTGCTGCGCCGGAACGTCGGCCAGCGCGGGAATGTAGTCAGCCACTTTGCCCCGGCCGATCAGGGGACGCACTTCGTCAAGGATCTCGTTCAACAGCGTTTGCATGAATGGGTCCGTCATGAATCCCCGTCGACAGCAGGGGTTAGCATTCTTGACGAAGGGAGCGCGGGAGAAAGCACACATGTGAAGCGCGATGACGATCAGTTCCGGGGCCGTGGTGTGGCAAACGCTGAGGTAAGGGGGCCGTTCATGTTTGTGCGATGCCACACGATGATTGAAATCGACGGGCCGCCCGAAGGCGGCCTATGACTGGCGAACTACTCGTGGTGGGATTTCCCGACAAACATCAGAGAGGTGAAAAGCCCCTGCTCAGTGATATCGGGGTTGTTGGCCACGGGCACCACAGCCTGCGCCGCCATGACGTTCAGGCCCTCATTGCGCACGACGATGCTGGCCAGGCCCTGGGCATCTGTTTTGCCACTGATGACATCCGGGGCGCTGCGATAATCGCCGATCACATCGACACCGGCGGCAGGCTTGCCGTTGAGCAAGACTTTGACCGGCAGTGGGTTGCCGGGGCCGACCGTCAGAGGATCTGCCTGCGGTACGATCACCAGCTTCAGGCGGTCAAGATCAGGCAGCTTTGCGCCTTCATGGTAGATCGCCAAGCTGTATTTGAACGTTTGTATCGAAGCCACAGCGCCCGGGACTTTTGTCCGGCCCTGATTCACCCATTTCTTGTCGGCGGTCTGTGACCACATGCCATTGTCGAAGGCCACGGCAACGATGGCGGGAGGGTGAATCGGCTGGAGGCGTGCGTGGTCGCTCAGTTGCTCGACGGTGACCGGGATCATCTTTCCTTGCCTGTCATACGCCCAGGCACGGCTAATCTTTTGGGGTTTGTAAGCATTGTCTTCGGCGCCATGACCGTAGACGACTTCGATGTTGCCACGGCGCTGCTCTGTCCAAAGGCCGTGAGCACTCGCAGTGCCAGCGCCGATGGACGATGCGACACCGAGTGCCAGCAGGGTGATTTTCTTCAACATGACGGTTACTTCCTTGATCAGAGACTGACAGTCAGGCTTACGCTGAAATTGCGCGGTTCACCCGGCATCACCCAGTAGTTGCTGTAGGCGCGTTCGTAATATTTTTCGTCAAAGACGTTGTTGAGGTTCAGGCCCACCGTGAGGTTGTCGCTGGCCTTGTAGTGAGCGAGCAGGTCGACGGTCTGGTAAGCCGGCAGCTCGAAACTGCCCCCCGATTGCCCGGAGCGATCCCCCACGTAGGTGAAGGCTGCACCGACGTCCGAACCTCGAAGTGGCCCTTCCTGAAATTCATACACGCCCAGCAGGCTGCCGCTGCGTTTGGCCACGCCAAGGATCGGGCTCCCGCTGGGAATGGCCGCGTCACCCTGGGTCACTTCAGCATCGATGTAGGCGAGGGCGCCGATGACCCGCATGGCCTCGGTCAACTGCCCTGACAGCTGCAGATCGAAGCCCTGGCTGCGTGCCTTGCCCACGGCTCGGCTGGTATCGCTGCCGGGATCCAGGGCGAGCACGTTTTCCTTCTTGATGTGAAAGGCCGCAAGGGTTGCGCTCAGGCGCTCATCAAGCAGTTCAGTCTTCAGGCCCATCTCAAAGCCTGTGCCTTCCTCAGGCTTGAACGTTTTGCCGGAGGCATCGAGCCCGTTGTTCGGTTTGAACGAGGTCGAGGCGTTGGCGAATACACCCACGTGCGGCGTGAGTTGATACAGCAGGCCTGCGCGGTAAGTCAGTTCGTCATGGCGCTGTTTGCCGGTTACGTTTGTGGTGTAGTCATCGATGGCCTGATCGAAGTGTTCGTAACGCGCACCCAGCATGCCGCGCAGTTTGTCGGTGAAGACAATCTGGTCTTGCAGGTTAAGCGCCCGGCTTTGGACGTGTTCGAAAAAGTCGGTGCCGGATCGTGCGCCGTTGGGTTTTGCCTGGCCATAGACCGGCTGGTAGATATCGATGGCATAGGGGCTGCCAGCAGTATTGGTGACCCGCTCGTTCTTGCGATAGTTTTCGTACTCGGTGCCTATCAACAATTCATGTTGCCAACTGCCGATATCGAACAGGCCGCGCAGCTCGACCTGAGTGATGCTGTCGTGCCAATCCATGTCGCGCTCGCGGTAGCGGCGATTGACCGTGTGCCCATCGGCGTTGAGGGCCCGCGCTTCGCTGGCATAGCCCGAGAGTTCGCCTTGTTTGTAATGGCTGGCGAGCCTCAACGACCACACATCGCTGAGGTGATGATCCAGCGCCACCTGCACTAGGTTGTTGTCGTTATCGATGTCACCGTCGTTCGGCTCGCCCAGGAATGTCCGGCGGGACATGCCGCTCCATTTATTGTTGGGTGCGACGATGCCTCGGTCGAAGGTTGAGCTGTGGCGAACGAATTCCGTCTCCAGCGAAAGACGCGTGTCAGGGTTGAGCTGCCAGCTCAGTGTCGGCGCCACGAAGACGCGCTTGCTGCCGACGTGATCCCTGAAGCTGTTGTTGTCCTCGACGGCGAGATTGACCCGGCTGAGCGCATTTTTCTCGTCGTCCAGAGGGGCGTTGACGTCCAGGCTGGTGCGATAGCGATCCCAGCTCCCGGCGCTGGCCTGCAGGGTGGTGAAGGCATCGGGCTGTGGTTTTTTCGTGACGATGTTGACCGTACCGCCCGGGTCACCGCGCCCGTACAGGCTTGCCGCCGGGCCTTTGAGCACTTCGATCCGCTCGATGTTCGCAGCATCGGGCGTGGCGGGGTAGCCCCGGTTGGCGCTGAAGCCGTCCTTGTAAAACTCTGAGGTGGTGAAGCCCCGGACACTGTATTCGTAAAGCGTGAGCCCGCCGAAATTGTTCTGCTTCGACACGCCGCCGGCAAAGTCCAGGGCGCGTTCAACAGTGTGACTGCCCAGATCGTCGAGCACGGTATCGGGTACGACGCTGATCGATTGCAGGATGTCCTTGATCGCGGTGTCGGTTTTGGTCGCACTGGCAGAGCGGGTGGCGCGATAGCCCGAGACGGGCCCGGTAGCCGACTCATAGCTGTAATCGGAGGTCACCGTTACGGTGTCCAGGACGAGGGCGGTAGGTGTTTCTTCGGCATAGGCGGTGTCGGCCAGTAAGCCCAGAGTGAGACTGGCCAGTGAGGCGATCTTGCGGGACATCGTGTGCATCCTTGTTTATATGCAACAATATAACGTAACCAAATCGTTCTATTGCGCTGTGGATATTACAAAATGTTTCATCCACGCTGGCCTGATGACCACCGGCCCTTAACGCGTGGCGAGATGCGCGTGCAGCCTGGATGAGCACTGAATAGAGGCATCACAACGCCGACAGTTTGCCTTTGGCGATCACCGGCCCGGTGGGGAGTCCTGTTGGCGAGCCGTTCAAGGGTTCGAGGGTGACGGCCAGCACCACGTCTTTTGTGAGGGCAGTGGCCAGATCTGCAGGTAACGCCAAGGCAGCAGCCGTATTGGCAGGCAGCAGGCCTAGCGAATGCGGCTTGCCATCGCTGGCGATGACCCAGGCCTGCGCGCTGTGGTTTTGCCAGGCGGTGGTTCGTGTCGGGACGAACAGCACGCTTTGCCCCCCGGCTTGAACGGTCGCGGCGAACAGTGTGTTGCCATCGTCCTGCTCAAGGCGCGCAAGCATCGCTGGGGCTGTGGGTTGAGGAGGCTGGACGAGGGTCATGAGGCTCGCCAGCAAGCACGCCGCCAGTGCCGCCGAGGTCCATCGCCAGAACCGGGGATTGAACCATAGCCCAGCCCGCCTGGGCGGCTTGGAGGCGCTTGCCGCAAACAGCTGCTGATCAATCGCCTCCCACACCTGTGCACGGGGGGTGACTTTGGGCAGCTC
>CAURWS010000380.1:0-4766 GCA_963528485.1 uncultured Pseudomonas sp.
TGCTGCCAGAGGTGGGAACGCGGGTCGGGCCCCTGTCGGAATATTCCGGGCAAGGCACCCACACCACAACCACCGCGCGCCTGTTCCACTTCCCCCGTGGCGGCGACCTGATCGACTCCCCCGGCATCCGCGAATTCGGCCTGGGCCACGTCAGCCGCGCCGACGTCGAAGCGGGCTTCATCGAGTTCAACGATCTGCTCGGCCGCTGCCGCTTCCGCGATTGCAAACATGACCGCGAACCGGGCTGCGCCCTGCTCATGGCGCTGGAGGATGGCCGCGTGCAGCAGCAGCGGATGAACAGCTATCGCTCGATCATCGCCAGCTTGCCGGAAACCAGCTACTAACCACCGCACACAAAAACGCCGCGATCATCGCGGCGTTTTTGTCAGAACCCGGTATCAGTTCTTCGTTTCGTCGATCTTCAACTGCCCTTGATCGAACAGGTTCAGCTTCTGCCGGATCTCGTGGGGCTGGGCGTAGGCCTGCGGATCGACTGCAGGCGCAGCGGTCGATGCACCAGGCTTGGTGGCGGGAGCCGCAGGTGAGGCCGGTGCAGGGACGGCGTCGGATTTCGGCGCTTCCCCTGCATTCTGCGCGCCTTCGATACGCGCCTGTGCCTTTTTGGTCAGCACGGTGATGTCGATACGACGGTTGATCGGGCTGTTGGGGTTGTCCTTGTCGTACAGCGACGACGACGCGTAGCCCACGACCCGCGCCACCTGCGGATCAGGATAACCACCGGCGGTCAGCGCACGACGTGCGGCGTTGGCGCGGTTGGCCGACAGCTCCCAGTTGCCGAAACCGTTGTTGCCCACATAAGGGGTGGCATCGGTGTGGCCGCTGATGCTCACCTTGTTCGGCACCGTTTTGATGGTGTCGGCCATGGCCAGCAGTATGTCTTCGAAATACGGTTTCAGGCGTGCGCTGCCGATGTCGAACATGGGGCGGTTTTCAGCGTCCATGATCTGGATGCGCAGGCCGTCCTGCGTGATCTCGAACAGAATCTGGTCCTTGAACTTCGCCAATTGCGGGTTCTCGTTGACCTTGGTCTGCAGTTCTTGCAGCAGCATCTCCAGACGTTCCTGCTCGACCTGTTCGGCCGCCGCGTCCTGTTTGTCGGCGTCCACGGGCACCTTGTCCGGCGCGGGAGTGGATTTGATTTCAGGGTTGAGAGTCTGGTCCGGCGACATCTCGGGCGAGCCGCCCAGGTCGATGACGTACGGCGAGCCGCTGTCGGAGAAACCGACCGGGTCCTTGAAGTAGCCGGCGATGGCGATCAACTGCTCGGGGGTGGCCGAAGACATCAGCCACAGCACGAGGAAGAACGCCATCATCGCCGTCGCGAAGTCGGCGAAGGCGATTTTCCAGGCGCCACCGTGGTGGCCGCCGCCAAAGCGCTTTACGCGCTTGACGATAATGGGCTGGTTATTTTCCATGGATCAACGACCGCGAACCGCTTGTTCCAGCTCACTGAAGCTGGGGCGATGCGCTGGATACAGGACCTTGCGACCGAACTCGACAGCCAGTGAAGGCGGTACGCCCGACGCTGAGGCAACCAGAGAAGCCTTGATCGATTCGAACACGTTCATTTCTTCCTTGGCATCGTGCGCCAGGCACTGTGCCAGCGGGCCGAAGAAGCCGTAGGCGGCGAGAATACCGAAGAAGGTCCCGACCAGTGCCGCACCTACGTGCATACCGATGGCTGCCTTGTCGCCAGAACCCAGGGACGCCATGGTCACCACGATACCCAGTACCGCCGCAACGATACCGAAACCGGGCATACCGTCCGCCACACCCGTGACCGCGTGGGAAGGGTGTTCGAGCTCTTCTTTCATGCTCAGCAGCTCCATGTCGAACAGGCCTTCGAGCTCGTGGGGAGCCATGTTGCCGGACGACATGATGCGCAGGTAATCGCAGATGAAGGCGATCATGCGGGTGTCTTTGAGCACGCTTGGGTATTTGGCGAAGATGGGGCTGTTTTCAGGCTCTTCGATATCGCCTTCAATCGCCATCATGCCTTCGCGACGGCTCTTGTTGAGGATCTCGTAGATCAGGCCCAGCACTTCCAGATAGAAAGCGTGAGTGAAGCGTGAACCGAACATCTTCACTGACTTCTTGATCACGTGCATGGTCATATAACCCGGGTTCGCCTGCAAAAATGCACCGAACGCGGCACCGCCGATGATCAGCACCTCGAAAGGCTGGATCAACGCAGCGATTTGACCGTGGGACAGAACGTAGCCGCCGAGAACGCTCGCGAAAACGACGATGATGCCGATAATTTTTGCCATAGATAAAGAATACTTACTGAGTCGGGTTCATGGTCATTGTGCGAGAAGCGTTCGAAACTCTTGTTCTACTTATCGGCATGAGTGCGCCAGACTATAGTCAATTCGGGCGAAAATCCTGCCTGGCGTCTGGCTCGGGCATACCAGCGCAACGGCCGGCATGATGCCATCATTCGACGCCGATCAAAACCTACCAGCCGTACGGGCCTTGTGAATGCAACCAGATAACGCCGCTAAGCTCCTCGTTCCGCAGACACTCGATGCATGGGTCAAGCAACTGGACGGCATCGCCCTGCCCGTACCTGCCCTCGCCCACGCCAAAGTGCAGGCCGCGCTCAACGACAGCCGCCGTTCGTTGCGCGAAATCGCTGAGCTTATGCAGGACAGCCCCGCGCTGGTGCTCAGTGTGCTGCGTGAGGCCAACCTGCACAGTGGTGGCCTGACCGAACCAGCTGAGAGTCTGGAGGTGGCGCTGAATCGCCTGGGGCTTGCACGCACCGGCACCTTGCTCGGCCGCCTGCCCAGCGTCGAATTGCAGAACATTCCCGTCGCCCTGCGCCAGCTGCAATTGATCAGCCAGCACGCCACGCAACAGGCCTATGGTTTGTTTGCCAATCAGCTGGCGCGGCTGTGGCAGGACATTCATCTGGGCAGCCTGCTGTTTCTCGCCCCTCTCTGGCCTATGGCGCTGGCCCACCCCAAGCTGCTGGAAGAGTGGGAGCTGCGCATCATCCACAAGGGCGAGTGCGCGAAAGCGGTCGAAAAATCCCTGTTTGGGGTGCGCCTGGTGCAGCTGTGTCAGGCCCTGGCGCAACATTGGCAACTGCCGATCTGGGTGACTCAGGGCTACGACCTGCTGATTCGCGAGCAGCGTAGCCTGGTGCGGGTATTGCGCATCGCCCACGAGAATGAAGACCCGCTCAAACAGCAGCAGGCGCTGGACGCCAACCTGCCGCTGCGGCGCTGGCTCAACCAGCCTGCCAACACCATTCTGCTCGCCAACGGCCTGGCGCTGTCGGCGCAACAGGCCTGGGACACCCCGCACACCGTGCGCTGGGAATTGCTCACCAGCCTTTATCTGCAACAGCCTTTCGATGGCCTGCAGCAACAGGTGCACCAGAACGCTGCGGCCAGCGCTCGCCAGCACGCGGCTGTCGGGGTCTGGCATCCGGCCGAAGCCTTGATCTGGCCGTGGGACACCCGGCGCGTGCATAAAGGCTTGCTGCCTGCCCCGCCGCCGTCGGCCGAAGCCCTGCAGACGTGGCGCCAACTGTGCGGCGACCTGCTCAAGGAGCCAAGCACTTTCACCAACGCAATGCACCTGACTACCTGCGCGCGCGACGCCCTGCTCGCCTCGGGCATGCGTCGCGCTCTGTTGCTGATGATCGATCGCAAGACCGACACCCTGCGCGTGCATCAATTGGCCGGAGTGGACAAGTCCGCTGCCGCGCTGCTGATCCCCTACCGGGAAAGCACCGTGCTGCAACGGCTGATGGCACAAGCCACGCAACTGCGCCTGACTGCCAGTAACAACGCGCAGTTTTCCGCCTTGCTGCCGTCGCAACTGCGCAGCCTGTTTCCGGGGGAGAACCTGTTGATCCGCTCACTGGCCAGCAACGGTCGAGTATTGATGGTGATCGTCGCCGATCAGGGTGGCGGGCCGTTCTCGGAAATGACGGTCCAGGCGTTCGGAAAAACCGGGCAATGCATCGAGAAAGCGCTGACGACCTTTAGCCAACGCAAGGGTTGATGGCTGAGCTACAATTCGTCTCTTTTCAAGATCTGGAGACCTTACATGTCTGCCTTCTCAAGCTTGCCGCTGGTGATCGAGCCCGCAGAACTGCAGGCACGCCTCGGCGCTTCAGAGCTGATTCTGGTCGCTATGAGGCCGGCCACATTCCCGGCGCGCGCTTCGTCGATCCGAAACGCACGCAACTGGGCCAGCCACCCGCTCCGGGTTTGCTGCCTACCCAGGCGCAACTTGAAACACTGTTCGGCGAGCTGGGCCACAACCCGGACGCGGTCTACGTGGTGTACGACGACGAAGGCGGTGGCTGGGCCGGGCGTTTCATCTGGCTGCTGGATATGATCGGTCACTCGAAATACCACTATCTGGATGGCGGCCTGCTGGCCTGGCAGGCAGAAGGCTTGCCACTGTCCACCGAAGTGCCGGCCTGCGCTGGCGGCCCTGTCCCGATCACTGTTCACGACGAACCGACCGCCACCCGCGAGTACCTGCAAAGCCGTTTGGGCGCTGCTGATCTGGCGATCTGGGATGCACGCGGCCCGCTGGAATATTCCGGCGAGAAGCTCGTTGCAGCCCGCGGCGGTCACATTCCCGGCGCCGTGAACTTCGAATGGACTGCAGGCATGGATCAGGCGCGCAACCTGCGCATTCGCAAGGACATGCCGCAGATCCTCGAAAGCCTGGGCATCACGCCGGATAAAGAAGTCATCACCCATTGCCAGACCCACCAC
>CAURWS010000381.1:0-4763 GCA_963528485.1 uncultured Pseudomonas sp.
AGGTAGAAGGGCGCGTAGGCGCGGGAGAAATCGATGACTTTCTCGCGATCGGGGTTTTTGCCCAGGCTGGAAATCACCAGGTCGACCTTGCCGGTGGTCAGGAACGGAATGCGGTTGGTGCTGTTGACCGGGGTCAGCTCCAGCTTGACCTTGAGCTTGTCAGCGATCAGCTGCGCGGTGTCGATGTCCAGGCCGCGGGGTTTCATGTCCGGGCCGACCGAGCCGAATGGCGGGAAGTCTTGCGGTACGGCGACTTTCAGGGTGCCGCGAGCGGTCACGTCGTCCAGCCCATTTGCATGAGCGGGGGCCTGGGCGAGCATGAGGCTGGCAAACAGGGCGGCAAGCAGAGCGCTGTAACGCTGGGTCATGTGACGTCTCCGAATCAATGTAGGCGATGCGTGTGTAATGGTCAGGGGCCAGTGCACAGCCCATGCCATCCCTCGATTCGCAACCACGGAATGCGGGCTGGAGGGCGAAACCGGTCTAACTGGTCTGAACAGTTGGCGATTGACGCGCCCCGCTTTGGCGCGCCTGAAAGCCCCGCCGCCCCTTGCTTGGGCGTCACTTGCCCAATTGTCGAGATGCCTATAAAAGAAGGTTTTTCCACCGTGATTGCTTCCGAATCCTCATGCACTCAAGCCCGATTGCAGTACCTGAAGCGGCCTTTCAGGCGATCCGCAAACTGATCGCCGAGCAGGGCTATGCCCCTGGCGACAGCCTGCCTTCGCAGCGCGATCTGGCCGTTCGCCTGGGCGTCAGTCGCGCTTCATTGCGCGAGGCGTTGTCGTCGCTGAGTGCGTTGGGCGTGGTCAGCGTGCAGCCGGGCAAAGGCGTGTTCGTTCAGGCGATTGTTGAACCACAACAGCGCACCAGCGGTTTTTCCTGGCCTTATGCGGCCCATGCATCGCCTTCCGAGACGTTTCAGCTGCGCTATGCGCTGGAAGGGTTCGCGGCGGGGCTTGCGGCGGTGACCTTGACTGCCGATGAGCGCGACGTGCTGGAAGACAACGTCGAAGCCATGCGCCTTGAGCTGAAAGCGGGGGACTTCGACAGCGCCGCCAAACTGGACTTTGACTTCCATCGGCGCATTCTGGTGGCCAGCGGTAATCAGGCGATTCTCGGCATCATCACCGCCAGCGCCGACATCTTTCTGGAGAGCCAGAAGCTGCCGTTCATACGGGCGGGCAGGGCGATGGAAACCTGGCAGGAGCACCGCAAGATCCTCCGCGCCTTGGCGCGCAACGCCTCGGGACCTGCGCAGAAGGCCATGCAGGAACATATAAGAGGCGCGGCACTGCGCACGGGGATCGTCTTCGTGGCGCCCTCGGCCTGATGCTGTCTTACGCACCATCGGCGGGAGTGTGTCAGGCAGGAAGTCACTTCGATAAAGCTAGTCATGCAAACTCATAGCAAGAGACAATCGCCTTCGCCTTCCTGTCGCGCGCCGACACAGTTATGATGACCCACGTTTTTTTGCCTATGACCTCGGAGAAATCTCATGAGTAGCGACCTTATCAAACACGTCAGCGACGCGAGCTTCGAAGCCGATGTCCTGAAGGCTAGCGGCCCTGTACTGGTCGACTACTGGGCTGAGTGGTGTGGCCCGTGCAAAATGATTGCCCCGGTTCTGGACGATATCGCCGGCACCTACGAAGGCAAACTGACCATCGCCAAGCTGAACATCGACGAAAACCAGGAAACGCCGGCCAAGCACGGCGTTCGTGGCATTCCGACCCTGATGCTGTTCAAGGACGGTGAAGTGGCGGCGACCAAGGTCGGCGCACTGTCCAAGTCCCAGCTGCAAGCGTTCCTCGACGCCAACATCTGATGGCGCTAAAGCCCCGCAAATCGCGGGGCTTTTTTCTGGCGTTGCACTAGACGCTTGGAAAATCAAGTGGTACATTCGGCCCCGCAACGGCTTCTCCGTTGCCCCCTGCTAGCCGTCGCCGACGCTCTCCTTTCGATTTATACGCGATCCTGTCGCCTTCTCTGCGGCGCGGCCTCATTAAGCCAAAAGCTTAATTTCCCCCTCATACATGATTACGTCATTCCTATATGAACCTGACTGAACTCAAGCAAAAGCCTATTACCGATCTGCTCGAAATGGCCGAACAGATGGGCATAGAAAATATGGCCCGTTCGCGCAAGCAGGATGTGATTTTCTCCCTGCTGAAGAAGCACGCTAAAAGCGGCGAGGAAATCTCGGGTGATGGCGTGCTGGAGATCCTCCAGGATGGCTTCGGCTTCCTCCGCTCTGCAGACGCTTCCTACCTTGCCGGCCCAGACGACATCTATGTCTCGCCGAGCCAGATCCGCCGCTTCAATCTTCGCACTGGCGACACCATCGTCGGCAAGATCCGCCCTCCGAAGGAAGGCGAGCGGTACTTCGCACTGCTCAAGGTCGACACCATCAACTTCGACCGTCCAGAAAACGCGAAGAACAAGATTCTGTTCGAAAACCTGACGCCGCTGTTCCCGACAGTGCGCATGAAGATGGAAGCCGGCAACGGTTCCACCGAAGACCTCACAGGCCGTGTCATCGACCTGTGCGCCCCGATCGGCAAAGGTCAACGGGGTCTGATCGTTGCGCCGCCAAAAGCGGGCAAGACCATCATGCTGCAGAACATTGCGTCGAACATCACCCGTAACAACCCTGAAGTTCATCTGATCGTTCTGCTGATCGATGAGCGTCCGGAAGAAGTGACCGAAATGCAGCGCACCGTGCGCGGCGAAGTGGTTGCCTCCACCTTCGACGAGCCACCGACCCGTCACGTGCAAGTCGCCGAAATGGTGATCGAGAAGGCCAAGCGCCTGGTCGAGCACAAGAAAGACGTGGTCATCCTGCTCGACTCCATCACCCGTCTTGCTCGCGCCTACAACACCGTCATCCCGAGCTCCGGCAAGGTACTGACCGGTGGTGTCGACGCCCACGCGCTGGAAAAACCAAAGCGTTTCTTCGGTGCGGCTCGTAACATCGAAGAAGGCGGCTCGCTGACCATCATCGCCACCGCGCTGGTTGAAACCGGCTCGAAGATGGACGAAGTGATCTACGAAGAATTCAAGGGCACCGGCAACATGGAGCTGCCTCTGGATCGCAAGATCGCGGAAAAGCGCGTCTTCCCGGCCATCAACATCAACCGTTCCGGCACTCGCCGCGAAGAGTTGCTGACGGCCGACGACGAGCTGCAGCGCATGTGGATTCTGCGCAAGCTGCTGCACCCGATGGATGAAGTTGCTGCCATCGAGTTCCTGGTCGACAAGCTGAAACAGACCAAGACCAACGATGAGTTCTTCCTGTCGATGAAGCGCAAGTGACACGCCCAACGGCATGCGCTGAACGGCTGTAGAAAAATGGTGTCCCTTGGGGCACCATTTTTTTTGATTTTTTATCGCAAAAAAGCGAGACAAGGAGCGTCATGCACACCTTTGGCAATCGTCGCGACATCGACGGGCTGCGGGCTCTGGCCGTCATTCCCGTGGTGCTTTACCACTTCGGGTTTGGCGTGTTCAGCGGCGGCTTCGTGGGTGTCGATGTGTTCTTCGTCATCTCGGGCTATCTGATCACCTCGATCATCTGTCGGGAGATCAACGCCGGACGCTTCAGCTTTGTCGATTTCTGGGCCCGCCGCGCCCGCCGGATTATCCCCGCCCTGAGTGTCATGATGCTTGCCGCGTTGTTGGTGGGCTGGGTGCTCATGCCTGCCAACGACTACTCGCAACTGGGCCGCGCCGTGCGTTACCAGGCGATGTTCGTCTCCAACATCCTGTTCATGCGCCAGGACGGTTATTTCAACCCGGCCTCCGACTTCAAACCGCTGCTGCACACCTGGTCGCTGTCGGTCGAGGAGCAGTACTACATCCTTTTCCCGCTGCTGATGGTGCTGCTGACCCGCTATTTACGGCAGTGGCGCTGGGTGTTGTTCGGCCTGCTGGTGGTGTCGTTCGCGCTCAATGTCTGGGTGATCAGGCGCAACCCGGACGAAGCCTTCTTTCTGCTGCCGATGCGTGCCTGGGAGCTGCTGTGCGGCGCAATGCTGGCGGTGCTTCCTGCGTCGGATCGCAAGTTCTCACCCCTGATTTATCAGGCGGTCAGCGCCGCCGGGCTGCTGGCGGTGCTGTACGCGATTTTCGTTTTTAATAAATACACGCTCTTTCCGGGCTGGGCCGCGCTGCTGCCGGTGCTCGGCGCGACGGCAATGATCTGGGCCAACGGTCACGCGCCGACACTGGTTGGACGCTTGCTGAGCCTGCGCTGGATGGTCGGCGTCGGGCTAATTTCCTATTCGTGGTACCTGTGGCACTGGCCGGTGTTTGTCTACGCCAATGCGATTTCCGTCGATGGCATGCAGGCTCTGGAGGCTGGCGCATGGGTGTTGCTGACCCTCGCGCTGGCGTGGCTGAGTTGGCGACTGGTGGAGCTGCCGTTTCGCGAGAAACGCCTGCTGGCCGGACGCAAACCGGTGTTGTTCGGCGGCTTGGCGACGCTATTAATTATCGGATTGGCCGGTCAGCTGGTGCGCTCCAGCGATGGCGTGCCCTCAAGGTTGTCGGGCCAGGCGCTGCAATACGCCCAGGCGCGTGACTGGCAGCGCGGGCAGCTGGACTGCCTGTTACAGCGCGACAGCCGAGACATGAGCAAGGTCTGCCGTTTCGGTGGCGATGAGCAGACGCCGCCGGTGCAACTGGTCTGGGGCGACAGTCACGCGGCGGCGCTCAAACCTGCAATTGAGGCCGATGCCGAGCGTTATGGCATTCCGGTGTGG
>CAURWS010000382.1:0-4763 GCA_963528485.1 uncultured Pseudomonas sp.
GAACAACGCTTGAGCGCGGAGCTGTACATCAATCCGCAAAACCCGGCCCAGGCCGCGCCGTTGCAGAAGTGGCTGAGCGAACAACCCCTGACCCGCGCCGTGCTGCC
The DNA here is from genome assembly GCA_963528485.1 of uncultured Pseudomonas sp. GTDB lineage: Bacteria > Pseudomonadota > Gammaproteobacteria > Pseudomonadales > Pseudomonadaceae > Aquipseudomonas. The sequence goes on from CAURWS010000382.1 coordinate 108, forward strand.
CAACTGGCAAGTGTCGCTGCAGCTGCGCGGCTGGCCCGCCGAGCTGTATGGAGTGATCGACAACGCCCATTACCGCCAATACTGGCCGCTGCTGCAGTCCGCAGGCGACGACCCATGGGGGCAACTGGCCAAGGACGACACGCTGATGCTCAGCGAGCAGTTGGCGCGGCGCTTGAAGGTCAGCGTCGGCGATGAAGTGAAACTGCCCGCCCCCGATGGCGACTGGCCGCTGCGCGTGGTGGGCATCTACGCCGACTACGGCAACCCCAAGGGCCACATGCTGGTCAACGCCAACCACCTGCTCGAACACTGGCCGGACCTGACGCCTAACCGCTTCAATCTGCGCATCGATACCCCGGCGATCCCGCAATTGCTGCGGGTGCTGCACAACAAATTCACCATCGACGACAACCGCATCGTCGACCAGATCCAGCTCAAGGCCTGGTCGCGGCAGGTGTTCGAACGCACTTTTTCCGCAACCGCTGCGCTCAACAGCCTGACCCTGATGGTCGCCGGCGTTGCGCTGTTCATCAGCCTGCTGACCCAGAGCCAGAGTCGCCTCGGGCAACTGGCGCCGTTGTGGGCGCTGGGGGTTACGCGGCGGCAGTTGATGCTGCTGAACCTGGCCCAGACCTGGCTGCTGGCGGTGCTGACGCTGGTGCTGGCGATTCCGCTGGGGCTGCTGCTGGCGTGGTGCCTGGATGCGGTGATCAACGTCCAGGCCTTCGGCTGGCGCCTGCCGTTGCAGGTGTTCCCGGGGCAGTTGCTGCGCCTGATGCTGCTGGCGATGCTCGCCACCCTGTTGGCCTCGGCCTGGCCGCTGTATCGCCTGTATCGCACGCGGCCTGCTGACTTGCTGAGGACCTTCGCCAATGAACAGTAAGGCGCTGGCCCTGTTGCTCGTCGCGCTGCTGATGAGCGGCTGCGACAACAAAACCGAGGACGAAAAAGGCTTCGCCGGGCTGGCCGACGATGCCGCCAGTTATGCACAGGTGACGCCGGGCAAGCGCTTCGTGTTCCCCGAAGATCATGGTCGCCACAACGATTTTCGCATTGAGTGGTGGTACGTCACCGCCAACCTCAAGGACGCCGATGGCCAGTCCTTCGGCGTGCAGTGGACGCTGTTTCGCAATGCCCTGCCCCGGCCGAAAACCGCCGCCAGCGACGAGCACGGCTGGAGCAATCGCAACCTGTGGATGGGCCACGCCGCGGTCACCTCCGAGGCCGAACACTACGCCGCCGAGCGCTATGCCCGAGGGGGCGTCGATCAGGCCGGCGTCACGCTGGCGCCCTTCACGGCGTGGATCGACGACTGGGCCTTCACCAGCCATTCGAGCATCGAAAACCCGCTGACCGACATGCAGCTGCAAGCCAGTGGCCCGCAGTTCAACTATCGCCTGCGCCTGACCTCGAGCAAGCCGCTGGTGCTGCAAGGCAAGGACGGCTTCAGCCAGAAATCCGAGCAAGGGCAAGCGTCGTATTACTACAGTCAGCCGTTCTTTCAGGCCGACGGTACGCTGGAAATCGACGGCAAGACCTATCAGGTCTCGGGCCCCGCCTGGCTGGACCGCGAATGGAGCAGCCAGCCGCTGACGGAAAACCAGACCGGCTGGGACTGGTTCTCGCTGCACCTGAAAAACGGCGCCGACGTGATGCTCTACCGCATGCGCCAGAAGGACGGCGAGCCGTACCTGACCGGCACCTGGATCAACGCCGATGGCAGCACCGAACTGCTCGCGGCGAAAGACATCGAGCTGACGCCGCAGGACACCACCGAGGTCGACGGCCGCGACATGCCCACCCACTGGTCGGTAAAAATCCCCGGCAAGGGGGTCGATGTCTCGGTCGACGCGCTCAACCCTCACGCTTGGATGAACCTGCAGATTCCCTATTGGGAAGGGCCGGTGCAGGTGACAGGGAATCAGGAGGGTGTGGGGTATCTGGAGATGACGGGGTATTGAGCCTTGCACACATACAGCCTCCTACGCCTTCGGCAGAATCAAAAACGCAGCAGTGCTTAACCTCTGCTTATAACCGATCGTTCTAAAACTCTCACAATCCCCACCGGTCAGTCTTTGGGTAGCCGGACTTCCCCGGCCACATTCCCCAACGGAAAACCGGTAAGGACTTATGTGCGGATTAGCTGGTGAACTACGCTTCGACAACCAACCTGCGGACCTCGCCGCAGTAGAACGCATCACCCATCATCTGGCCCCTCGCGGCCCGGATGCCTGGGGTTTTCATAGCCAGGGGCCGATTGCCCTGGGCCATCGTCGCCTGAAAATCATGGACCTGTCCGACGGTTCGGCGCAGCCGATGATCGACAGCCATCTGGGCCTTTCACTGGCCTTCAACGGCGCGATCTACAACTTCCCTGAACTGCGCGCCGAGCTGGAAAGCCTGGGCTATCAGTTCCATTCCGGTGGCGACACTGAAGTGCTGCTCAAGGGCTACCACGCCTGGGGCGCCGACATGCTGCCCAAGCTCAACGGCATGTTCGCCTTCGCCATCTGGGAGCGCGACAACAAGAGCCTGTTCATCGCTCGCGACCGCCTGGGTGTGAAGCCGCTGTATCTGTCGCGCACCGACAAGCGCCTGCGTTTCGCCTCGGCCCTGCCGGCGCTGCTCAAAGGCGGCGACATCAGCCCGATGCTCGACCCGGTCGCGCTCAACCACTACCTGAACTTCCATGCCGTGGTCCCTGCCCCGCGCACCCTGCTCGCTGGCGTCGAGAAAATTCCGCCGGCCACCTGGATGCGTGTGAGTGCCGAGGGCAAGGTCGAGCAGAAGGTCTGGTGGACGCTGCCTTACGGCCCTCATGCCGATGAAGCCAACCTGACCCTGGAAGACTGGCGCGACCGCGTGCTCGACAGCACCCGCGAAGCCGTGGCCATTCGTCAACGCGCTGCAGTGGACGTAGGCGTGCTGCTCTCGGGCGGCGTCGATTCGAGCATGCTCGTCGGCCTGCTGCGCGAAGTCGGCGTGAAAGACCTGTCGACCTTCTCCATCGGCTTTCAGGATGCCGGCGGCGAGCGCGGCGACGAGTTTCAGTACTCGGACCTGATCGCCAAGCACTACGGCACGAATCACCATCAGCTGCGCATCAAGGAAAGCGAGATCATCGAGCAACTGCCTGCGGCGTTCCGCGCCATGAGCGAGCCGATGGTCAGCCACGACTGTATCGCTTTTTATCTGCTGTCTCGCGAAGTCGCCAAGCACTGCAAAGTAGTGCAGAGCGGCCAGGGCGCGGATGAGCTATTCGCCGGGTATCACTGGTACCCGCAAGTCGATGGCGCCAGCGACCCGTACGCGGCCTATCGCGATGCGTTTTTCGACCGCAGCTACGACGAGTACGCCGCCACTGTAGCCCCGCGATGGCTGACCCAGAACGACGCCGCCGGTGATTTTGTGCGCGAACATTTCGCCATGCCGGGCGCCGATGCCGGTGTGGACAAAGCGCTGCGTCTGGACAGCACGGTGATGCTGGTGGACGACCCGGTCAAACGCGTCGACAACATGACCATGGCCTGGGGTCTGGAGGCGCGCACGCCGTTCCTCGACTACCGCCTGGTCGAGCTGTCGGCTCGCGTCCCTGCGGGCTTCAAGCTGCCGGATGGCGGCAAGCAGGTGCTCAAAGAAGCCGCGCGTCTGGTGATTCCTTCGGAGGTCATCGACCGCAAGAAAGGCTACTTCCCGGTGCCGGGCCTCAAGCACCTTGAGGGCGACACGCTGAACTGGGTGCGCGACCTGCTGCTCGACCCGAGCCAGGACCGTGGCCTGTTCAACCCGACCATGCTCGACACCCTGCTGACCAACCCCGACGGTCAATTGACCCCGCTGCGCGGCTCGAAGCTGTGGCAGCTCGCGGCCCTGAACCTGTGGCTCAGCGAACAAGGACTGTGACCGATGAAAGCCAATGCTTCGCTCTACAACCAGCGCCTGTTGCGCGGTCAGGCGCCGTCCTACGAACGCCTGCAGGCGCGCTTCGCCGAAGACGGCAGCTCCCTGGATGACGCGCCGCTGGCGCTGCATTGCGGCTGGGGTCGTCTGCTGATCGGGCACACCTATCCTGATCCCGCGGCGCTGGCCAACGAGCTGCTCAATGAGAAACCCGGCGAGCGCGACATTGCGCTCTACGTGGCCGCGCCGCAACAGGTACTGGCGCAGTCGCCGCAGCAGCTGTTTCTCGATCCGTCGGACCCCCTGCGCCTGTGGTTCAGCGACTATCGCCCGTCGCAACGGGTGTTTCGCGGTTTCCGGATTCGTCGCGCGCAGAATCAGGCCGACTGGGACGCGATCAACAACCTGTACATCGCCCGCGGCATGTTGCCCATCGACCCGACCTTGCTGACCCCGCGTCATCAGGGTGGCCCGGTGTACTGGATCGCCGAGGACGAAAGCAGCAATGCGGTGATCGGCAGCGTGATGGGCCTCAATCATCAAAAGGCCTTCAACGATCCGGAACACGGCAGCAGCCTCTGGTGCCTGGCGGTGGACCCACAATGCACCCGCCCCGGCGTGGGCGAAGTATTGGTGCGTCATCTGATCGAACACTTTCAGAGCCGCGGCCTGGCCTATCTTGACCTGTCCGTGCTGCACGACAACCAGCAGGCGAAAAACCTCTACGGCAAGCTCGGTTTTCGCAACCTGCCGACC
>CAURWS010000383.1:0-4760 GCA_963528485.1 uncultured Pseudomonas sp.
AATAGGTACCAGTCCGGGGTAACGCTGACCACCTGCATCGATCAGCATCAGGCCCGGCATCAGCCTGCCCAGGCCGTGGATACTGCCCAGTTCGAACTCCATACAGCCACTGAACAAAACAGTGCTCGGCGTGGGGCTGGCATCGGTTCCTGTGTCCACCGCGCTGACCGCGTCACCGAGGAGGGCGCCGTTCAGGCGGTCGATGTCTTGAACAGGCTCGTCCGGGTGAGAAAACAGTTGGTGAGCCGCGCCATGGGAGATGAACACAGCGTTGCCGGCAGACAGCGCGTAGGTGGTGCCGTCCTCTGTTTGCAGCACCGCATTGCCCACAGCCACGAAGTGGAACCAGGCATGTCCGGGTTTTTCCGAAAAGCTCAAACCGAAGGTAGGGCCTGCCTGGATACGCCGGTATTCGACACCTCGCAGACGCATGCCGCGCAGGAGCTCGTTGATGAGGTCCGAGGAAAGAGCAAACCGATCAGCAGTCATCGTTCAGGAGTTTCGATCAAAAAGTAGAGATCCCCGATCATAGATCATCCAGATTCCGGCGCCTAGACTTCGGTCCGTCATGAAAATTGGGAGATCCGTACGATGACCGACTGCGTATGTCATGCAGTATCCAACCGCCATCCTGGCGTCGGCTCGGATATAGAGCCTGCAACCCCCGCGTGGATGGCCGTCTTTTCGTTGGCAATGGGGGTGTTCGGGTTACTGACCGCTGAGTACCTTCCGGCCAGTTTGTTGACACTGATGGCGACTGAACTGGGAGTGTCCGAGGCGCTGGCTGGCCAGGCGGTGACGGTGACAGCAGTAGTCGCGCTGTTCGCCGGCTTGTTGGTGCCAGGCCTGACCCGTGGCATCGACCGACGTTGGGTGTTGCTGGGATTTTCCACATTGATGGTCGCTTCCAATCTGCTGGTCGCCGTTTCTTCCAGCTTCGCGGTGCTGTTGTTGATGCGCATCTTGCTGGGTATTGCCCTGGGCGGGTTCTGGAGCATGGCGGCGGCGGTAGCGATGCGATTGGTGCCGAATGCTCTACTGCCCCGGGCGCTATCCATCATTTTCAGCGGCATTGCCGTCGGGACGGTCGTTGCCGTGCCGCTGGGCAGCTATCTGGGCGGGCTGTATGGCTGGCGCAGCGCTTTCTATGCAGCGGCGGCAGTAGGCATGGTGACCCTGGCTTTTCAGTCTTTCACTCTGCCGAGCCTCGCGCCGCGTCGGCCGGCAAGACTGCGTACTGTTTTAGAAGTGTTGCAGCGCCCAGGCATAGCCATGGGCATGTTCGGTTGCGTGCTGGTGCACAGCGGGCACTTCGCAATGTTCACCTATGTTCGGCCATTCCTTGAAGGAACCACTGGCATTGGCTCGCAAGGGCTGTCGCTGATGTTGCTGGGGTTCGGTGTGGCGAACTTCTTTGGCACGCTGTTGGCCGGGAAGCTGCTGGAGCGCCACCCGCTGGCCACTCTTGCCTTGATGCCCGCACTGGTCGGCGTTGCAGCACTGGCGTTAGTGCTGTTGCCGGCCTCGCTGCCGGGGCAGGCGATACTCGTGGCGATCTGGGGCTTGGCCTTTGGTGGTGTGCCGGTCGCATGGTCGAACTGGGTCGCCAGCTCGGTACCTGATCAGGCGGAAAGCGCCGGAGGCATGGTGGTGGCATCTGTGCAGTCCGCCATCGCAACAGGTGCCGCCGCTGGCGGTGCAGTGTTCAGCCTCGGTGGCAGCGCCGGCGTATTCGTCGCAGCGGCCGTGCTGATGCTGCTGGCCGCGTTGCTGATTGCGCTGCGGGTCCGCGTCCCTTCTGCCCATGGCGCTCGCCAGCCCGGGCCCGCGCTGCACCTTTGATCCGGTTTGCCAACTCGCCTCGATCCCGTCCGTCATCAGGAGTTAACCATGAACAATACGACGTCTCACCAAGGACGCCTCAAATCGTTGCGCGCGGCAGGCATCGGCAATGCGCTTGAATGGTTTGACTGGACTTTGTACGCAACCTTTTCGGTATACCTGGCCAGCAACCTGTTCGACAAGACCGATGCGCGCTCGGCGATGCTCGCGACCCTGGCTGTGTTTGCGGTTGGTTTTGTTGCACGCCCTGTCGGCGGATGGTTGTTTGGCCGACTGAGCGACCGGCTGGGGCGTCGGACGATTATGGTGCTCACCATGCTGATGCTCGCGATCAGCAGCCTGGGCATCGCGCTTATTCCTGACTATCAAAGCATCGGCCTGTATGCCTCGGGCGCGCTGTTGTTTTTTCGGCTTTTGCAGGGGCTCGCCCATGGTGGCGAGACCGGGGTTTCCTACACGTATGTCGCCGAGATCGCCCCATGCAAGCACCGCGGCTTATGGTCGAGTTCGGTCTATGTGGGGGTGACGCTAGGGGTGATGGCGGCGACGGCTGTCGCGGCGACACTCACTTGGCTGCTGGGCGCCCAGGCCATGGGTGACTACGGCTGGAGGATAGGCTTTGCCATCGGTGGGGTGCTCGGTCTTTACGCGCTGTTCTTGCGCCGCAGTGCGCAGGAGTCTCATGTGTTTGTTGCGCAGCAGGGGCAAGCGCAGCCGCCGCGCAAGCTGTCCACGGGGGAGAGGCTACGCGTTGCGCGTAACATCGTCATGCTTGCTGCGGCCGCCAATGTCACTTACTACGCCTGGGTCACGTTTGGCGCTTCGACGGCGATTGCCCGAGGCATGGACGCCACGGGTGCCTATGTCGCCAGCCTTCTCGCGCAGATCCTCTGTGTGTGCTGGTTGCCGGTCTGCGGGATGCTGTCGGATCGGGTAGGCCGCCGACCCATGGTCATCGCCTGGGGGCTGGGCGTGATCGCACTGACCTATCCCATCTCGATCATGGTGACCACTGAGCCCTACACGCTGTTCCTGGCCCAAGTGCTGGGGCTCGGCGCCTGGTCGTTGATCGCTGCCATCTTCCCCGCGGTGCTATCCGAGCAGGTACCCACCCAGGCACGGGCCCAAGGCGTCGGTTTGGTCTCATCCGTGTCAGTGGCGATCTTTGGCGGTACTGCCCCCTATCTGCACAACTATCTTAGCGGCGCCGAACTTGACTATCTGTACGTCAGCTATGTCATCGGGTTGGGCGTAGTCACCGTCGTCGCAGGGTTTCTCATCGACGAAACAGCAGGTATTGATCTCGCGCACATCCAGGCGCCTGGCGATCGAGTCAGCGTCAATACCGTGAGTGGTCGATCCGCTGAATCAGTTGAATAAAGGAGTACGAATCCATGAATTCCACAGACCTCAAAAGCCCCGCTGCACGAGGTGAACGACCCGGCGCCAGCGTGACCGTCAGCCAGACTTCAGGGCCACGTCAGGCCGCACGCGAGACTTGGGTTGAAGTCCCTTCAGAGTCGGGCCCGGCGGCCGCCTGGTGTTACTCGGATCGCCGTGCCTATAAACCGGGTGATTCGGTCCGCCTGTATCTGTCGTCGAACTGCCCGCAAGTGAAGCTCAGGATCTATCGCGACGGAGCCATCGCCCGTACGCTGCATACCAGCGACAGCCTTGATGCTCGATTCCACCCCATCCCCGAACGTGCCTATGAGCATGGCTGTCAATGGCCGGTCTTCATGCAATGGTCAATCCCGGCGGATGCCGAGCAGGGTGGCTACATAGTGGAAGTGCGTGACGGCGCTGACAGCGTCCTCGGGCATCATCTGTTTATCGTCAAGGCGCTGCGCAAGCATGCCGATGCCTTGGTACTCATCGCGGCCACATCGACGTGGGCCGCTTATAACGACTGGGGCGGTGCCAATCATTACTTTGGCCTTCACCCTGGCACGCCGCGTGGTCGCTCACCGTTGCTGTCGACGCAGCGCCCCTGGGCGCGAGGGCAGGTGTGGCTGCCGGCCGATGCGCCACGTTGCGTCAACGCGAGCCGACCCCGCCAGCCAGGCCCCGCGCGCTATGAGTTCATCGAATGGGCGGGTCTTAACGGCTACGCCAAGTACTACGCGCTGGCGGGGTGGGCTTCTTACGAGCGGCCCTTTGTGGTCTGGGCCGAACAGCAAGGTTATACGGTGCATATCCTGACCCAGGACGATTTGCATCATGACCCGTACGCGCTTGAGGGCTACGCCTGCGTCGTCTTCGCCGGGCACGACGAGTATTGGACGCGGGAAATGCGCGATCATGTCGATGCTTTTGTAGAGGAGGGCGGCAAGGTCGCGCGCTTCGCCGGTAATTTTATGTGGCAGATTCGCCTGGAGGATGAGGGGCGGCGGCAGGTGGCCTACAAGTACGATGCCGCTGCGCTCGATCCTGTGGCGGCTACCGAGCCTCATCGGCTCACGGGGGCTTGGGAAGATCCAATGGTAAATGACCCCGGCGCATTGACGTTCGGGGTGAATGCTCTGCGCGGGATCTACGGTAGCTTTGGGGGAATGGCACCGCGCAATCCGCGCGGTTACACCGTCTTCAGGCCCGAGCACTGGGCGTTTGCGGGGACGGGCCTCGGCTACGCGGACATGTTCGGAGACGAAGCCAACATTTTTGGCTATGAAGTGGATGGCCTCGAATACACGTTCGTCAACGGCCTGCCTGAGCCGCTTGGCACAGACGGGGCGCCCTGCGGATTGCAAATTCTCGCAATGGGCTGGGCGACCAACGCCGAGCATGGCCGGTCCGAAGATGCCTACTCATTCATGCTCGGCGATGGCGATGCCCGGTTTCGCGCTTCAATCCTGGCGCCCGACCTGAGCGACGCCAGCGTCGATCTGCATAGCCGTGGGGCCGGTATGGTGGTGCAT